>NZ_DBFCCJ010000046.1:0-26891 GCF_048380235.1 Ventrimonas sp.
CCAGTCCTGCAAGCAGTTCTGTGTTCGCCTTGTATCGCGAATGTTCTGAAATCTCATTTCAAAGATGTCCAACCAGGACTCTTTTTATTAGAATTTTCAGGGTTTTAAACACTGTTCAATCTTTCATTTTCAAGGTTCATGATGTTGCCGCGTCAGCAGCAACGTGTTATATACTATCACAGCGTTTTCTATCTGTCAACAACTTTTTTCACTTTTTTCATTTTTATTTTTCTGCCGAAACCAGCCTGTTTTCTCAGCTTCGTTTTTCCGGCAAACTCAGCACAGGGGTGGACGCACAATCGGCCCCACCCCTGCGTTTGTTTTATTCCCTGATTTTTACTCGCCGAATACCGCCTTGTAATCTGCCTGGAATTTTGCAATACCCTGGTCGGTCAGCGGGTGCTTGGTCATCTGCTCTAATACCTTGTACGGAACCGTAGCGATATCAGCGCCTGCCTTTGCACAGTCAATGACATGGATCGGGTTACGGATGCTCGCTGCGATGATCTCGGTCTGGATGTCGTGCATCATAAAGATCTCAGTGATCTCGTTGATCAGGTCGATACCCGGCATGGAGATATCATCCAGTCTTCCCAGGAACGGGGAAACGTAGGTTGCGCCGGCTCTTGCAGCCAGCAGTGCCTGCGCTGCGGAGAAGATCAGGGTTACGTTGGTCTTGATGCCTTCCGCGTGGAGAACCTTAACAGCCTTTAAGCCCTCTACGGTCATCGGGATCTTTACTACCATATTCGGATGGATGGCTGCGATCTCGCGGCCTTCTTTGATCATGCCCTCTGCATCAGTAGTAGTAGCCTTTACCTCACCACTGATCGGTCCGTCTACGATGGAAGCAATCTCTGCGATCACCTGATTGAAATCACGGCCCTCTTTTGCGATCAGGGACGGATTGGTGGTTACGCCACAGATAATTCCCATATCATTTGCCTTGCGGATTTCCTCTACATTTGCGGTATCAACAAAAAATTTCATAATCTTATTCTCCTTTTCCTTTAAAATATTTTCCGGTCAAAGCTTCCTCGGATTCCAAGTTCTTCCCGGTATTTTGCCACGGCACGTCTTGAAATTTCAATGCCGCGCTCTTTCAAAAGTGATGAAAGCTTCTGATCGCTGTAAGGCTTATTCTTATCTTCATTGCGGATCAGCTCCTTCATCAGTTCCTTGATCTGCATGGTTCCGACCGCATCACTGCCTTCTGCTGCTGAAACCGATGCCGTAAACAGATGCTTCATCAATACGGTTCCGCACGGACACTGGATATACTTTCCTTTGATGGCCCGGCTCACCGTAGAAGTATGGATTCCAAGGCTTTCTGCCACATCCGTCATCGTCATGGGTTTTAAGAATCCGGTTCCATCCAGAAAATGCTCCTGTACATTCAGAATTTGCTCTGATATCTGAAGAATTGTCCTGCGTCTCTGTGCGATACTGTTCATCACAAAACGGATGCGCTCCAGTTTTTTCTGAAAATAAGCCCCAAGCTGAGCGTCTGTGGATTCCTTCATCATTTTCAGATAATAATCATTGATATGATAATCCTCCACCCATCCATCATTGAGTTCAATTTCCCATTTTCCGTCATCTTTCCGGAAAATAATGTCCGGAACCACATAATCGTTGCGTTTTCCTCCAAACTCTCCCAGGGGTCTCGGATTCAGCTTTGCGATCTGATCTATGCATTTGCGTACTTCTGCGGTTGAAAGCTTCAGATCCCTGGAAATGGCACTGATTTTTCCATCTGCCACATCCTGCAGGTGTTCCTTCACCACCTGACTGACCGGAGCATTTTTTAGTCCCTGCATCTCCAGCTGTTTTAACAGGCTGTGTTTCAGGTCCGGTGCGAAAATCCCATATGGCTCCAGTTCCTGCAGCACCTTCAGAGTCCAGGAAACTTCCGCCTCCGGCACTCCGGTTTTCTGTGCCACTTCCTCAACCGGTATTGTAAAAAAGCCGTTGTCATCCAGACAGTCTGTCATAAACTCTGCCAGTTTCCGGCTGCATGCTCCATCCGGCAGCTGATCCAGAATATAGTTTTTGATGCTTTCTGTCTCCGGCATTGGAATATCTTTTCTTCTCCGGTCTTCTTCCTCCGCAGTATCGTCGTAATTCTGTTCCAGCACCGGCGGCTGTTCATAGGTCTGCCCGATATCCTCCCTGCCGCCCGGCATCGCATGCTCCTCCGAGTAATCCAGGAGAGGATTTTCCAGGTATTCGTCCTGCAAAAATTCACTCAGCTCCACACTGTCCATGGCCAGCACCTCCAGGGACTGTATCTGATTCTGAGATAACTGCTGCTTCTGTTCCAGAGACATTCCGTAATTCAGTTCCATTTAATCATTCGCTCCTTCTCTTGCTGATCTCCTGCTCCCGCTGCTTTTGCTCTAACTCGCTCTGGCGTTTTGCCATACGCCACAGGGTCGTACGGCTGACACCAAGCTCCTCCGCCAGCTCCTTTTTCTTTTTCTTCGGCTTTAAGCGGCTGTATACCGTATCTTCCATCTGTTCCTCCGGAAGAATAACCGGCTCCCGCGCTTTGCTCTCGCGAAAAATTTTCAACTGTCTTAAAAGCTCGGCACTGACAAAATCGCTGTCATTCAAAACGATCAGGCGTTCACAGACATTGCGCAGCTCCCGCACGTTTCCCGGCCAGTCATACTGCATCAAAAGCTGCGCAGCCTCCGGTGTTACAGTCGGGATCCGTTTTCCCATTTCACACGCAAATCTGGTCAGGTAAAAATCAACCAGCTCCTGAACATCTTCCCGGCGCTCTCTGAGCGGCGGAATACTGATATCAAGAAGGTTCAAACGATAATACAGATCAGAACGGAACTGTCCGCTCCGGATCTTTTCTTCTATATTTATATTGGTTGCAGAAACCACACGGACATCGATCGGATGCACACTGGTGCTGCCGATGCGGCGGATTTCCTTTTCCTGCAGCACACGTAAAAGCTTGGCCTGCAAAGTGATCGGAATTTCTCCAATCTCATCCAAAAAAATGGTTCCCCGGTGTGCCAGCTCAAACAGACCGATCTTACCGCCTTTGGCCGCGCCCGAGAAAGCGCCTGCCTCATACCCGAACAGTTCGCTTTCCAGCAGATTTTCCGGGAGCGCGGCACAGTTTAACGCAACAAACGGCTGATCACTGCGGCTTGATGCCTGATGAATACTGTGCGCGAATAATTCTTTTCCGGTACCGGTTTCTCCCACGATCAGAACATTGGAATTAACCCGGCTGTAACGCTGTGCCATATGGATATTCTCACGAATTGCCTTGCTTTTTCCAAGAATATCTGAAAAGGAATACTTGGCTGTCAGTCCTTTTTCTGCAAGTCCCTTCCGGATTTTTCGTTCCTCTTCCATGATCCGGTCGGTATTCCGGATAAAGACCAAAGCTCCGGTCTCTGCCGCTTCTTCACTCAGGTGTTTGTACTGCACATAGTAATCCTTGCCTTTGATCTTCAGGATGCGCTCGCGCGCCTGATTTTCATGCAGAAGATTTTCCCAGTCATCTGCCTGCTCCAACTCTGCTGCCGGAGTGCCAACCAGCGAGTCGACGGTAGAAATCTGAAAAATACGGTATGCCTGATTATTGATCGCCAGAATCCGTCCTCTGTCGCTGATCGCGAGCACGCCTTCTTCACTGTGATTGAGCATGGCCTCAATGATATCACTCTTGGCACGCTCCTGCCGGATTGTCCGCGCTGCATTGAGCGCTTCCTTCATGGCCACCTCCACCGCTTCTTCATTCGTATGGATATGGACACGCTTTAATCCCAGCCGGTCACAGATTCCGCACATGGTTCCCGCACCGACAAAAATATCCGCGCCGTCCTCCATGGCCTGATGGACTGCGGCTTCCGTGGAAGCCTCATTCGGAGTATCATAAATCGTGATGGACGCACCGCAAAGCTCCTCCAGCTCCTCCATGGATTTGAATTTCCGGTTATGCAGGCAGAGTGCGATTTTTCCGGCATTCTGTTTTCTGCACTCTACCAACGCGTCAAAAATATCAAAACTGCTGACATGCACTTCGATCACATGCTTGTCCGGAAACAGATTCTTCAACACCTCATACGTCATGCCCCGCGCGACCAGCACATCTGCATCGCCATATTTGGCCAGATCATCCGGTGTTCCGAATACATACTGCTGTTCTATCTGAATTGTTTCGTACTGCGGCAGTTTCTTCACCACATCTTCAAAGATTTCTTTCAGCTCCAGATGCGGTATAAAAACCCTTATTTTTACCATATCAGAGATTTTCTCCTTTTTCCAAGACAGTTTCATCTGCCCCTTTTCCTTGAATGGGCTATGGTAAAGTATACCATAGCCCATTCAATTTTGCAGAAAAATTATGAAAATCGTCTTGTTTTTCTGTTACTTATTCACTACATTCTGCGGAGCACCGTCGATCACGGACTTGATATTCTCTGCAGTGGTGTTCATGATGCGTTCACGTGCCTCCTTGGTTGCCCAGGAAATATGAGGGGTGATAATGCAGTTTTTCGCCTTTAACAGAACGTTGTCTTTTTTGATCGGCTCCGTGGAAACAACATCCACAGCTGCGGCTGCCACTTTTCCACTCTCTAATGCGTCGTAAAGATCCTGCTCAACGATCAGCGGTCCGCGGCTGTTATTGATGATGATGACTCCATCCTTCATCTTCGCGATATTCTCTTTTCCGATAATTCCCTGAGTAGATGGGAACAGCGGGCAATGCAGGAAGATAAAGTCAGACTTTGCAAGCAGCTCATCTAATTCCACATACTCCGCAACCGCTTTTCCTGCCTCGCTCTGGAATGCGTCATAAGCGATCACATTCACGTTCATGGCCTTTAAGATTTTTGCGGTATTCACACCGATACGGCCAAGTCCGATGATGCCTGCGGTCTTTCCGGATACCTCGATCATCGGATAATGCCAGTAGCACCAGTCTGCATTCTCTGCCCACTCACCGGCATATACAGAATCGCTGTGATGTCCGATATGGGAGCATACCTCAAGCAAAAGGCTGACAGCAAACTGGCTGACATTATCCGTTCCATATACCGGAACATTCATAACCGGAATGCCCTTTGTCTTTGCGTACTCATAATCTACTACATTGTAACCGGTAGCCAGGACCGCAATTGCCTTTAAGTTCGGGCACTTGTCCATGGTTTCTTTGCTGATCGGCGTTTTGTTGATCACGATCACATCTGCGTCACCGATGCGCTCCGCGATCAGCGGGGACTCCTCATAAGCAGTTCTGTCATATACGGTAACCTCGCCAAGAGCTTCGATCGGGCCCCAGCTGATGTCACCAGGATTTTCGGTATAGCCATCTAATACTACAATCTTCATGATTCCGTTCTCCTTTTCTCGTTTTTTCGGTATTTCTTAGTCTTCTACCAGTGCCCATGCGCGGTTTAAGCAGCGTTTGGTATTTGCCAGAATGATCTCATCGTCCTCACCCGGGGCCAGGGTAACCTCCATGGAAAGTACCATCGGATCCTTCGCATTGAAGAAGCCCTCTTCCTTAAGCACCTGCAGATAATCGGTCAGCTGCTCCACATCGTTGGCGCTGTTGGGATAACCCAGACGCGGATGCTTGTCACCATACATCGGGCAGCCCTCTTCTACGACTGCGTTTCCGAAATGAAGATGTGTGATGTAAGGTCTTAAGGTCCGGATCACAAATTTTGAGGTCTCATAGGTAGTCGGGAAATGAGACAGATCTACTAATAATCCGAAATTGTTATGGGTCATTCTCATGTCTGCCGCGAACTGTGCCGCATAAGGAGCCGGTCCGATCAGGGCTGCCTTGTCCATATCGAAATCAAAGACCTCCAGCTCTACGTTCATGCCCTTCTTCGCTGCGTAGTCACAGACATTGCGGGTAGTTTTTAACAGCTGCGCGTAAGCCTGATCCTTGGTTTCCTCTTCCCATTTTCCTGCCAGGAACGCGATTCCCTTTGCGCCAAGGTATTCTGCCTCAGCCACTGCCTCGATCAGGGTAGCCTCAGCTTTTTTTCTGCCCTCCTCATCGATGTCGTTCGGATTCAGCTTCGGCCCGAGAAGTCTCGGCTGTGCACCATAGCAGACCTTTAAATGGGACTGCTCCAGGATTTTTTTCACCTCTTCGCGCTCTGCGTCATCGGCACATTTGGTCACCTCGATCGCATCAAAGTAATCATCTACCGCGATCCGCTTTACCTGATCTACTACACTTCTGTTCGGAAAGGACATCCAGCGGATGGTACCTACCTGAAAATATTTATGAATAGACTCTCTCATGTTCTTTTCCTCCTGCTCTGATTCATTTTATTGTTATGCAATTCTAACTTTATACAAGTTCCCACGCCAGGTCAAGTGTTCGTTTTGCATTTGCCAGGCAGATATCGGGATCCTCTTCTTCAAAGGGTTTTACCTCAAAGCTTACGATCGGACGATTCTTTTCACTGATGAATCCGATCTCCATCAGAAGCCTCAGATAATCGGCCAGTTCTTTTACATCATTTTCACTGTTCGGGAAACCAAACCGCGGATGCTCATCCCCATAAGCCGGGCACTGCGGACTTCTGATCACCGTATTGCCCATGTGGGCGTGGCGGATAAATCTGCGGACCGGAAGCAGATTCTCCTCAATGGTTTCATGGATCATCGGAATATGGCTCAGATCCACCATCAGGCCAAAATTGTCATACTCCGCGCAGATCGTCTCTGCGTAACGTTTTACCCGGTCAACCGGACCGATCAGAGATTTCTTTGCGATATCATAATCAAACACCTCGCAGAGAACCGGCATGTTTCCCTTTGCTTTCGCATACTCGCAAAGCTCTCTGGTGGAAGCAAGAAGTGCCTGGAAGGATTCTTCCATTGTCTCTGCCTCGTAGCGGCCTGCCAGAAATGAAAAATCCTGTGCGCCGATCTCATAGGCTTCATCGATTCCCATTTTCAGGGAAGCCAGGGCCTTCTGTCGTCCCTCTTCGTTTAAGTCATTGATGTTTAAGCCAGCTCCCAGCATCAGTCCCTGACCGCCGTAAGCAGTGGTCATATGCGCAGCAGCAATCATCTCTGCCGCTTTTTTGCGCACAACAGGATCCTTCATGTGTGCCACTTCCACCGCTTCAAAATACGGGTCCGTCACAATCTTTTTTAAACATTCCAGGATCGGTCCCTCCCCGGAAGCAACCTCTTTGTAGGATACATGAAGGATCGTACCGACCTTCATCTACCTTAAATGCACTGTTATTTTTTTGCATTTATGTTCTGATCATATAATAAGCAAGGTATATGCCAACCTGGCGCATCCGGCTGTTTTTTTCTTTTTGCAGGTATTGTGCACCTTTTTACCGCGTTTTTTTCATACTTCAGACGTTCTCTTTTCCTGCAGTCTGTTTCATTTCCATGCAGTCGGTTCGCTCTTCCCCGTTTTTATGTTTCATATTTTCATATACTTTTCTTTTTGTTTCTTTTTGTTTCATTCATTTTGCGCTTACCGGTTACTGAATCCAGTCACCGCGATAGGTCTTTACGCCGTTTTCGGTGGTCCAGAGCTTGTATGGATAAGTCCGGCCCTGTAAAGCAGGGTCACATGGATAGGTTATAACAGGACCGTCGTTATCGGAAGCTCCGGGCAGAGTTCCCGCTGACTGATTTCCGTCACTGTTTTCGGATACCCCAAGCAGTTTTCCCGCAAAATAGCAATCGGTCAGCTGCACATCTGAATCTTTATCAGCCTTACCGACCAGGCCTCCCACTCCGCCTTTCCAGCCTTTTCCGATATCATAAATACTCGCTGTGCTGAAGGAGTTGGAGATTGCCACAGGTCCCTGCAGCCAGCCTACCAGACCTCCCACCGGCCGCTGGCCTGTAATACTTGCTCCGCCTGTCAGCGGGTCTGCTTCTGCAGCACTGGCATAAGACTGGTTTCTGCCTGCAACATAGCATTCTGTGATCTCTGCTTCTGCCTTCCGGTCCGGACCATGGGTAATCTCAAGGTGAGCGATCAGACCTCCCGTTGCATCACTGACATATCTGCCATCCAGAAATCCTGAAAAAACAGACTGCCGGATCTTCATGCTTTTTCCGATTCTGGCATGGCCGATCAGGCCTCCGACCGTTTTTCCGTTATATTCATATATTTTGTTAATCAGGGCATTCTTTCCGTACACATACACATGATCCAGTTCCAGCTCTTCCACATCCGCAGATGCTACTGCACCACCAACATCACCATTGTCACCGTTCGTGGCGGTGATACACATATCGTCTCCGTAAATGCGTATATTCTCTAAACGCACATAGGTGTCTTTTGCGGAATTTCCCTTTGCAAATGCCAAAATCCCAGCTGCAGTTCCATTGCCCTTTACCTGCAAATTCTTCATTTTCAGATCCTGAACCTTCAGATGCGTGTTGGATAAAATAAATGCGGATGCATTGCCCCATTGCTGTTTATAATGCTTCTGGATTCCAATGTTCAGTCCCGCGATGGTATGATGGTTGCCATTATATAATGTAAGATCCGGATTCTCGATACACTTGAAGCTGCCGGCTTCGGTATAGCCCTGACTGTCATAGTCATGAAAAACCTGAACCGGCTCACCCGGATACCGTTCTTCCAGCTCATCGCAATATGGCGCAGTTTCCGCAAGAACCGGAGCATCCGGATCCTCATCCTTCCTCCAGAGAATATTATCTGTCTGCTCTACGGTCGTAATCTGGAATTGTTCCCTATTGTAAAAGCTCAGATTGATCAGATGTCTGGCACTAAAAACCTCTGCGGTATGCTCGTGAAGCTCCCCGAAATAGCTGTTTACCGTAATGCTGCCGGGATCCGAGGGAGCCGGGATCACATTTGCTTCGCTGACCGTTACCGTTGCATCCTCACCGGCCCAAAAACCATTCCGCAGGTTTTGATAGCCCATCTGCAGAAATTCCTTGCTGTCCAGTAAAAAACGGACCTGCAGCTGCGATGCCCCTGCTTTACTGATGGCAAAGCGGTGATCTCCTCCGGGAACGGAACCCTTATAATCCCATTTCCATTTGATGGCGCTGTTATCCGGATTCTCTCTTAATTCCAGGATCTCCGATGGATTGCTGTTTCCGTAATATTTGAAATCGTCCGGGTTTTCGCCGATTTTTAAAATAACATAGGTTGAAAGCCCGCTGGATTCCCCGTAAACAGAGAAAATCAGATACTTCGGTTCTGTCCCTGCCGGCATGTCTGTCACATAATCCACCCACAGCTCATTGCCATTATGTACTTTCAGTTCTCCGGATGGCTGTGCCTGAACCTTGAACCAGTCTCCCACATGCACACGCGCAAATTTAAAGACCTGCCTGGTGCGGATACTGCCTTCACCGGTGTCATTACGGATGGCACTGCTGGTTTCCGGATCCTCCTGCATCAGCTGGAGGACGGTCGGCATGGGGTAGGTGCTTTCCTGTGTTGTGTCATATGGGAATGCCTGCTTTTTCCTAAAGGAAGCATTCTCAGCAAAATAGTTCTCAAGCTGATCGGGATTTGAGTACTCCAGGATCTGTTTTCCCTTTACCGTGCCGGCATTTTCTCCGCCGCTTACCACTGATGAGGTATAGCAATACGAAAAATCGGATGCTTTCTTTCCGGCTACGCCATCATCCATGCTCATGTTCCCGTATTTTGTTACAAAAGCAGTCACGCCTGCTTCGTCCGGGGCATACATTCCTCCGGACCAGACAGATGCTGTCACGTAGCTTCGCTTCACAGCGCTGCCTTCCGGCAGGACTGCCGCAAGTCCTCCGGCAAGCCCCCGGGTGGAGACAATATTATAACGTCCCTTTGCCGTGTTGAAGCCCTCTGTCCCCGGATACAGCTCCGTCAGGCATTCCTGGTTTCCGGTATGCCCGGCCACATAGCAGTTCTGGATCAGAACCTGCGCAACCCCATTGTCCGGTGTATTCACCTTTGCGGCGAGTCCTCCGGCAAAGGACTGCGCCTCCACATAAACCGATGCCGCACAGCCTGACAAGGTCACATTGCCGGTGGCAGAGCCGATCAGGCCGCCTGCCGCTCCTGCTTTAGCCTCAATCTTAAATGCTTCGGCCTGGTCCGGCCGGGTCTGATCTACCGAAGAAGGCTCCGTCACTCCGGAACGATAGGTGTTTGCCGCCATAACAGATTTCACAGTCAGCGCTGTTCCCCGGAACGCTCCGACCAAAGCTCCGGCATCTGCCGGTTCCAATACGGTACCGCCGCCCTTTGAGGTGATCACCGGATACTGCACCAGCACATTTTCCACGGAAATTTCAAGGGATGGTGCATCTGTCTCCTTCCTTCCGCATCCGACCAGCCCTCCGGCATTGTCAGCTGCGGTGATCACCGGATGCACCAGCTCTAAATCGGTCACCGTCAGATTCTTCGATACGGTTCCAAAGCAGCCGCCTGCCCCCGGTGTATTCACGACAAGCTCACTGATCTTTTTGCCATTTCCCTCATAGACCAGATCAAATTCAGGCTCCAGCGGTGCATAACAGCCCGGAGCCGTCCCGGTCCACTCCTCTGTCAGAACCTCTCCCTGCTTCTTGTATATTTTGTAGTAAACCGGGATGCTGTCCGGCTCCTGTATTGCCGATGCATGGCTGCTGTGAATTTCACGCGCAACGGCATTCCGATAATCCCGCCAGGACATATCTTCGCTTTGCGATACCACATATGCGCCCGGCTGTTCTGCCGGAGAATTCAGTCCCAGCTTCTGCTCATTTGCTGCCGGATGGAAATCCGAAACCCGCCTGTCCAGATTTTCCAGATGCCGGATATTGGAAACCACGATTTTGCCGTTAGCGACTTTCTGAAACAGGCTGTTTGTCTGACACACCGGACTGGCTGCCGTATTGCCGCTTTCGGTCACTGCTTCCGCATAAATGTAAATATCCTCTCCCGGGATCAGGGCAATGTTATTTCCTCCATGATCCGATCTCATATCACCTCTCAAATCCGCAAAGCGCGCGCCCTGAATGGAAATATCATCCAGGATCACATCACAGACACTGCCGGCTCCCTTCGTCAGTACACGCTCATCCTGCGTAAAGCTGTTTAAATTGATCCAGCCCTTTGCTCCGCTCGCCGCACCCTCGACCCACAGCTTTAATTCGTTCGCACCTGACGGAATCTCTACTTCCACATATAAAACTTCTTCATTATGAACGGTAACCTTCATTTCCACCTGCTCCGGATCTTTCTTTTCCGGCTCAGTCAGAGAGGCTCCTGCATAATATCCGACTGCTTCCCCATAAAACCTCTCACGTTTTTTGGGATCTCCTGTAAGCCCGGACAGCTCTGAAAATTCCGCTGCGGTTCCCTGAAAGATATAGCGGTCAGAGTACCAGACTTCCCGGACAGCTCCTGTCCCAGGCGCATAGACGATCAGATAGCTTCCGTCCGTGCGGACTGTCTCATCAATAGATCCAAAGGGAAGCAGACGCTCCCGAATCCCTTCCGTTGTATTGCCTGCGTCTTCGCCCGGCTGATACAAAATACAGTACAGATCAGCTGCATCTGCTCCGGTGCTTCCGGTAATTGCAGTCAGCGCAATCCCGATCTTGTCTGTGGAAGCATTCGATTCCGTTTCCGAAGCAGCGTTTTTGCTTTCCGTGTCATTCCCATCATACTGATGCAGAAGGCGCTCCATGACTCCGCCGGATTTTGCCAGGCTTAGATTATTCTGGGCTGCCAGGAAAATTTCCTTCGCAGTGCGGTCCATCTCCATGCGCCGCAGACTGCTCTGATAGCGGATCGCCGCAACAAAAGAAACACCGGCAAGAATCAAGGTGATTTCAATGACCACCAGAAATTCCGCCAGTGTAAACGCTCCGTTCCTGTGTTTTTTTGTATATGATCTGTATTCCATCTCTTTCTCCTCCGGGAAAGCATTTTTACTCATCCTGTCCTTCCAGATTCACCGCGCGCACAACCAGTTTGTCCAGATGTGCTGCCGGCTCACGGTCCGCATTTGCGACATCGCGCTTGTAATAGACGTTGATATCCTCCAGTATAAAGCAGCTGTCCGTATACCGGTATTGATCCACATCAAAGCTTGTACAGAACAGTCCGCCCATGGCGCCATCCGAGAGAAGCGGCACCTTTGTGCCGTCACTCAGATACTCTTTGCAGATGCCGGCCCGGTCTTCATTGGAGATCTGGTCTTCATTGGAGACCTGTGCTCCGTTGGAAGCCTGTGCTCCACCGGCTGCCTGATATGGCATAACAGAAAGGCGCATCCAGTCTCCGGTCTCGCCGCTGAAAAATTCAGGGCCGCAGTCTCCGCCTGACCTCACCTGCTGCGCCTCGGACAAAACATCGGTAATCAGCTCCACCGTGGTGGCAAGTACCTGCTGCGCCTCGGCTTTTTCCGTGGTTTTGCGGTACGCATTTTTTACCGCAGCAACACCGCCGGCAACCGCCACCGCAGACATGGCAAGAATCAGCACTGCCGCCAGCATCTCCGTCAGGGTCATACCTGCCCGGGAGCGGACACAGCGCTGCGCTATTTTGTTTTTCACTGCCTGGTACCACTGCCTTTTCATGCGTTCTGCTCCATATTTTCCTGTTCTTACTGCCTGCTGTAACGATACTCGCTTTCTGTCTTCTGCGTTTTCTCATCTGCATCGTCTGGATCCTGGCCGGAATACAGACTGACCGGATACTCTCCCACATTCATGGTCCCATTCCTGTGCGCGAAGCCGGTCACTTTATTATTTGCACCTTCTTCCAGCCGGAAGATGAGGTCGGCCTTCGTTTTATAAGCGCCGGGATCTGTATCCGCAGATTCCTCCAGCTCCAGCCGGTTCCGTCCGGCATAATACCGGTTTATGATCTGATCTCCATTTGCCAGCATCCTCCTCGCCGCCATGAGGGCCGAGGCAAACATGGTAAGCGCAAGAACGATCACCAGTACTGAAACTAAAAGCTCCGCCAGGGTTTCTGCCCTGCGGGACTGTAATTTTTCACGATATATCCGGAATAAATGCTGCCGCATCGGCTTCACCTCCTGTTTTCCGGATGCCAGTCTCCATCCGGATGTGTCCGCCCGATTTTTCCGGATGCTAGTCCCCATCCGGATGTGTTCGCTCGATCAGGCCCCGTTCCCAGCAGATGGTTGTAACGCGGGTCGTGGTCGTAATCGTCCACTCCTCCTCCACATCTCCATCCGGGCCCGTTCTTTCGTAATCCTTTTCCTCCACGGTTTCCTCGGTCTCTGTCTTTGCCAGAATGGTCAGCTTCCGCTCACAGCGGTCCTCTTTCCTTGCATCATCCGTCTGTGTATCAGAAAGAATGGCTGTGATATGATAGTCCGAATCCATCGTCAGCTTCACCCGTGCCTCAAGCTGATCGTAATACTGTGTACTGCCCTTTTTCCTGACCGAAATCAGAAAATCCTTTTCTGCTTTCTCCTGCTGCGGCGCGTTTTCCTCATCCTGCTGCAGGGTACGGTACAGATCCACCACGCAGGCATCGATCATATTCCGGGCAGGATCCAATGCCGTTTTGTCAGAATACAGATAGGTCAGGGTCGGATAGGCTGTTGGCTTATTTTCTCTGCTGTCCTCTACCTTTACATCCGTGATCGTGATCTTATTTTTGCTGTCCCTCATCTCATCCCGCAAAAACGCGGCTGCCGATTCCACCGCAAAGCGCTTCTGGTCTGTTTCGGGAACCCGCTGCATCTTCCCGGCAGAGGCAGAGGCCGCTGCCAGAATGACCGATGCTCCGACTCCGCACAGTACAAAAAACAGGATCGCGGCCACCAGGCTTGCGCCTGTTTCACTGCCAAGCACTGTATAAACACGTGGACGGCGCTTTTGCTGCCCGCCAGATTGTCTGCCTGCCCTCTTCATGCTTTATTCTCCAAGTGCTGCCTCTGCAGCGGTTTCCAGATCAGAGCGCTGCAGATCGGACAGATCCGAATTCGCAAGTCCGTCTGCCTGTGCCTGCTGTGTCTCCTCGACCGGCAGTCCCTCCAGGCTGTCCGCTCCTACGGTGGTCTCATAGTAGGTCATATTGAAGGAAAGGGATACACGCCCTTTCTTAAGGTCAGCCATCTGATTCGGAAATGCTCTTGCCATACTGTTTATGCTGACGTCATGGATCATGCTGCGGTACGGTCCCTGCAGGATCTGACGCATCAGCTCTGCTGCCGCATCGTAATTTTCTGCCTCACAGTACACAGCAATGTTGCGGCGTACACCGGTTCCATCCACCTCCGGCTCCGAGAAGGTAAAGGAAAACTCATAGGCACGGCCGTATACCTCATTGAGCTGTTCCAGCTCTTGCTTGAAATTGTTATAGGAAGGAACGACCGGCGCGCCGGAGGCCCGGTTTTCGTCAATCTCAGCCTGCATGGCCTTGATCTTGGAGGCTTTCATCTGCTCCAGGGCTATCTCATCCTCCAGCCCGGCTGTATCAGCTGCCCGGATGCGGTCCTGGATCGGCGTGTAAATTCCCACATACCAGCCGGCCAGCAGCACCAGCAGCGCAAGGATCACAAGAGCCAGCTTCTGTGTTCTTGTCAGTACATATTGCATTAAGGATCTCATCCGTTTTCTTCCCCACTCTCTAAAGGAACTTTAAAGTAAACCGTCACATGTGCCACCACCCTTTTACTGAGTGCCAGCTTCGTGCTAAATACACCGGCAGCGTTCACATCATCCGATGCTTCCAGAGATGCCGTCACATAGCGGACAGACTCATCCGCCTCAAGCTGTCTTACCAGCTCCGGAAGCATGCTTCCGCGCTCCAGCTCGCAAAGAAACTCCACATGGTCATCCACGATCGAGACGGCCGGAATACATTTACAGAGCGGGAAGACCCGCTCCTTTATGAGCGCCGTGATTTTCAGCCGGTCCGGGATCTGCTGCTCCTTCTCATTCTGCCAGGCACTGCCATAGTGGGCATATGCCTCCTGCACCTCCGGCATGACGCTGTTTGCCAGCTTCATGGCAGCCAGCTGCTGCTCCATGCGCTGATAGTCCTGCTCCGCGCGCTCTGCCTCCTGAAGCGGCATGACAATGCCCACCTGGACAAAGCCATATAAGAAAACCAGAAATACCGCAAACGCAGAGAGCTGCGCCGCGATCACGCGTTTCTTAAATTCACGCTGATACAGATTGATCCGCTTTTTGCTCGGGTATTTCGGACCGCCAATCTGGATATTCGCGATAGTTTTTAAATCAGCCACGATATACCTCCTTAATCAAGCAGCACGCCAACCGTCTGCGGACTGTCTACCCATTCCGGGTTGTTTTCTTCCTCCGCCTCAGAAAGAAGCCCGCCTATGCTTTTTACCGGAATTTCCACAGTTTCCGCCAGCTCACTGATCAGAGCCTGGTATCGTGCACCTCCTCCACAGTAATAAAGCGTGTCGATGGTATTATCCGCATTGTTGAAGCTATAGAAGTTCAGGACACGCATAATCTGTACCGCAATGCTCTGATAACGGTCCTGCAGGTGCCTGTCGATCGCCTCCTCACTCTGTGCTGTCCAGAATGCGTCTTCCGCATCCATATCCAGCTCATCCAGCTTTATCTTATCGCCCCGGTGCAGCCGTTCGATCTCCTCACAGCCCGGCTCCATGGTGCGGGTAATGTCATAAATCCCTTTTCGGAAAAAATGCACGCGCAGTGCCTTTGTTCCAAGGTCAACCACAGCGAAATCCTTATCCCGCTCCCCGTTCTGCATATGCTCCAGAATCCGCTCCAGACCCACCACGGAGGGGACAAGTCCCACCAGCTTCAAACGCGACAATTTGGCCAGCTTCTTAAACTGTCCGCAAAGCTCTTTCCGGCAGGCAGCCGCCAGAAGATCCAGCTGCTCCTCCGTCCGCTCGATCACTGCATAGTCGAACTGATACGCCCCCAGCTCCTCTCCGATATAGTCATGGAACTCATAGGGAAGGTTCAGCTTCAGCTGGTCTGTTGTCATCAGCGGCAGCCTGCAGCGTTTTACATAGGCATCATCCTGACGCAGCGCAAACACCACATTTTTGCAGTGAATGTTATTTTCGCGCAATATATCCTGTATAAACTCCGCATATAATTTCATATCTGTAAGCGTATCATTATCCAGGCGGACCGACACATATTTCTTCAGCTCGCCCCGCTCCATATATGCAATTTTAATGCGGCAATGTCCAATTTCAATTCCCAGACAATTTTTCATCGTGTGCACAATACTCCGTTTAAAACAGTCCCGTATACCAACGGGTGATCACAGTTCCATAGAGGGTCATGATAAAGCACGCCGCCGCGATGGAAGGGCCGAAGGGAAGCCGCTGCGATTTGCGCAGTGCCGCGAACCCGAGTCCAAGCAGACAGCTTAAGATCAGATAAAACAAAAGCTCCCAGGCTGAATTCAAATACAGCCCGGTCATAAAAAACAATTTGATGTCCCCGCCGCCAAGGCTTTCCTTTCCGGTCAGCCGGTCAAACAGAAGGGATAACAGCAGCATTCCGCCGCCAAGCACCGTTCCGAAAAGCAAACCGCGCAGTATATGGAACACCGGTTCCGGCAAAAGGAAGGCCGTCACCAGAAACACCAGACAGCCCGCTATCTGCAGCCGGTCCGGAATGATCCAGCCATGAAGATCGGTCAGGGCCATGGTCAGAAGGATCAGACCGAGAAGAATGCCCCGCAGGCTCATGACGGACAAGTCAAAGCGATAAACCACCATGCAGCAGCCGATTCCCGCAAGCAGCTCGGTGAAAAAGCACTCTGCCGGAACCCTTGCGCCGCAGTAGCGGCATCTGCCCTTTAAAAAAAGCCAGGAGAACAGAGGAACCAGGTCCGGCGCACCCAAAACATGACCGCAGCTGTCGCAGTGGGAACGTCCGGCAAAAGCCGACTCTCCCGACAACAGGCGCATGGCCAGGCAGTCCGCAAAGCTTCCCAGGCAGCAGCCCAGAAAGAAGGTAATACAGAGGATGTAGGCTGTAAGGCCAAAACTAATATGTAGCATGATGTTCTCCTAGATTATGAAGCTGTTTTGTATAACATTTTTTCAAGATTGGACGGATTCTTTTCCTGTCCGGCAGCGCCATTCTGATTTTTATAACCGGAATACATTCTGCTGATGAATTCGCCCTTTTCGTTGTAGCCAACCTCAATGATGATCCAGTCCCAGCCGTTTTTATCTCCGTTGCTGTGCGTGCGCAGGGCCACTGCATCCAGGCCATATGCCTTCAGGATATTTTCCACATCCTTGTTATAGGTCCAGTCATGATCCACGGTATGGCCGTGGACGGTAACGCCTTTATTGGCACCGCACCACATGCCTTTTACCGTTTTTCCGTTGTCGCGGTAAGCCTGAGGCGCATATTCTGTTGTGCCGTTGCAAAGCATGACCCAGGTACCATATCCGTTGGAGCTGGTGGTTTTGGGAACCTGAATTTCTTCGTTGTTATAGGCCAAAACCAGTGCTGACTTGATTTTCCTGGCTGTATCCATGTCCACTGCACGTCTCGCCTTCTCGCGCTGAGAAGCAAAAACCGGAATGCTGATCGCCACCAGGATACCGACGATGGCAACCACTACGAGGAGTTCAGATAAGGTAAATGCCTGTTTCTGCCTGTATTTTAGCATAAATACTCCTCCTTCTATTAAGTCGTTCCTATATAACTTTTAATCATCAATTTGATTATACAAAAAGTGGATGGGAAATCCCATCCACTTTTTCATTGAGTTATTTCCCTTATTCAGCATCAGCATAAACTGCGGTTGAACCTACAGCATCGCCTGCGGCATCAGTAATCTCTACCCAAATATGTGTATATACCGCATTAGAATCAGCACTTCCGATTTCTTTCTTTTTATCTGCATTAAGAGTACCCGTATAAGTTTGAACAGTGCCATCCTGGATATTATACGTGTACTTTCCACCTTCTTTTGCTGTAACACCATTATTATCATCAGTTAAATAATATGCTACTGCTGCTGCTTTTGCTGCTCTTAAGTTTGCTTCATTAGTTGCCTTTCTTGCCTTACCAAGCTGTGCTGTAAACACCGGAATAGAGATTGCAACCAGAATACCCACGATTGCTACTACTACCAGCAGCTCTGCCAGGGTAAAGCCTTTTTTGTTTCCACGAATCTTTTTGAATAAGCTTTTCATGTTTTGAGTCTCCTTTTGTAAAAGTTTTATTATTGATCGAAGGGGAGCCTTCGTTTCAATCGTGTTGCATACCGTTTTTCATCACATCAGATCATACATGGTGAAAATCGGAAGGTAGATCGACACCACAATGAATCCCGCAAAGATGGACAGCAGGATCAGCAGCGTTGGCTCCAGCATGGCCAGAAGTCTCTGGATCCGAAAATCAGCTTCGTTGGTGTAGTAATCCGCCACATTCTCTAACGTATCCTCCAGCTCACCGGTTTCTTCTCCTACCGCACACATATCGATCATGGTCTGCGGAAAATACTTCCTGCCCTTCAGACAGTCTGTCAGGGTACGGCCCTGCTCAATGGTTCCGCGCATAGCCTGGACCTCGTCCCGGAACAACGCGTTATCCATGACCTTGGCTGTGGTTTCCACGGCCTGATCCAGCGTGATGCCTGCTGCCAGAAGAACGGACATGGTATTGGCAAACTGCGCCGCGGCGTTCATCTGGTTGATGATGCCCACTAGCGGCAGTGATAACGCTATTTTTGCTTTCCGGATCTTTCCGTCCGGTGTCTTTGTGTACATGCGGAACGCAAGAATAAAGACAGCCCAGAACGCAATCATGACCAGCCACCACGCAGCGAAGAAGTCTGACGCGCCGATGAGCATCCGGGTCATAAGAGGAAGCTTTCCTCCCAGATCCGCAAATACATTGGACAGCGTCGGGACCACCTTGGCCATAACAATGATGACGACCACTACCGCGATCGCAATGACAAACATGGGGTAGGTGAGCGCGCTTTTGATTTTCTCTGTAGTCTTATAAGCCTTGTCGTAGTATTTGTGCAGCCGTTCAAAGGACTGGTCCAGGGTACCGGATTGTTCGCCTGCCCGGATCGTCTCGATAAAGGTAAGCGGAAAGCGTTCCCGGTGCTTCTCCAGTGCTGCAGCCACGGTGCTTCCTGCTGCGACTTCTGTGGCGGCTTCCGCCATAACCCTGCGCAGACGTTTATCACTGCACTGCCCCGCCAGCATCTGCATGGAACGGGATATGGACATTCCTGAGCGAAGCGTGATGGCAAACTGAGAACAGAGAATGGATAAATCCTTGGTCCTGATCTGCTTATTACCAATTTCCATCTGCAACAGGCTTGTCTGTTTTTTCTTTTCAGCCTCGCGGCTGATGCTTAGCAGTACCGGATAGCTGTCCCGGACCCTGGTTGCGGCAGCCGTTTCTGTTTCTGCCTGGAGCACACCGCGGACTTCCTTTCCGTCTCTGCCGAGTGCCCGATATGAAAAAATCGGCATATCTCAACCTCCAAGCGCATGTCTTACAAGGTTATGAAGAAATTCTTAATAGCCTTTCAAATTTTCATTCTGATTTTATCACCTTACTATTTCGTTGTAAAGAAACACTTATTTCTGAAGCGTTATTGTACTAAATAAAATACATCAAATTGTGACAAATACGCTGTCTTTTATGACAAATTATTTGTTTTTAATTTCATAACTTATTTTAGCGTAACAAAAAGCTCTTTTGCAGCTCGGCCGGATCATACGCAGATTCCATTGCAGTCTCCGGCATGATCACGCCGCGCTGAGCCAGCTCAAGCAGGGAATGGTCCATCGTAACAGAACCATCCTTTGCTCCGGACAACAGATAGCTCTGCATCTGCGGAGTGCGGCCGTCCCGGATCAGATTCCGGATTGGAGTCGTGATCATCATAAGCTCGCAGGCTGCCACGCGCCCCTTCCCTTCGGCACGCGGTACCAGCTGCTGTGCCAGAACTGCTTTCAATGTCATGGACAGCTGCAGACGGATCTGCGGCTGCTTATTTTCCGGGAACACTCCTACAATCCGGTCGATGCTGTCGACTGCGGAGTTTGTATGAAGGGTAGAAAAAACCAGGTGCCCGGTTTCTGCCGCCACCAGCGCGGTCTCGATGGTTTCCGGCGTCCGCATCTCACCGATCAGGATCACATCCGGGTCTTCCCGCAGGGATGCGTAAAGCCCATGCTCATAGTCTTCTACATCCACGCCCACCTCACGCTGGTTAATGATGGCCCGCTGCGGGGTATACACGTACTCGATCGGGTCTTCCAGGGTGATGATGTGGACGGGTCTTGTCTGGTTGATCTGATCCAGAATGGCTGCCAGGGTAGTGGACTTTCCGCTTCCGGTTTCACCGGTCACCAGAACAATGCCCTTATTCCAGTGTGAAAACTGGCGCACGGCATCCGGCAGTCCCAGCTCCTTTAGTCTTGGGATGGTATTGCTTAACAGGCGCAGCGCAGCGGAAAGCGCACCCTTCTGGCGAAACAGATTGATCCGGATGCGCCGTCCTGCAAGCGTTGCGGAAAAATCCAGCTGGCCGATCTGGTCTATCCTTCTGACATGTTCCCCTGCCAGCTGTCTTCCAAGCTCCTCGCAGTCCTCGTAAGACAGGGGTTCGTCTGTCAGGCTGCGGATCTGGCCGTCAATCCGGCATTTTGGCGGCAGGCCCGCAATCAGGTGCACATCTGAGGCTCCTTTTTCTGCTGCTATTGCGATCAGTATTTCTGCGGTATATCGATACATATTCGGATCGTTCCTTTCTTTTCCTGTTTAGAAGATGGACAGCGTTCGGATGATCTCGTCCACGGTTGTAGTTCCATTCTCCAGAAGCTTCTGCGCATGCTCTGACATCGGGATATACGCGCTCTCCCTTCTCGCAGCCTCCATAAAGCGCGGCCGGTCTGCTCCTTCCATAATACAGCGGCGCAGACCTTCCTGAATCACCATGACCTCAAATACACCGATCCGTCCGCGGTAGCCGGAGCGGAAGCAGTGGTCGCAGCCGGCTCCGTGCCAGTAGATCCTGCCTGGAATATCCGGTATTTTCGCAAGCTCCAGGGCTTTCCTGGGCGGCACGATCTGCTCTCTGCAGCTTGGACAGATGCGGCGCAGCAGACGCTGGGAAATGACACCGCGCAGGCCTGCCGCGATCAGATAAGGCGGTACGCCCATATCGCGCAGACGGTCGATGGCGGAAATGGCATCCTCGGTATGGATCGTGGTGATGACCAGGTGACCGGTCATAGCGGCGCGCATGGCGATCTCTGCGGTCTCGCCGTCCCGGATCTCACCAACACAGATGATGTCCGGGTCCTGGCGCAGGATAGAACGCAGACCGGAAGCAAAGGTCAGGCCGACCTTTTCATTGATCTGCACCTGCGTAGCGCCTTTCATATGATACTCTACCGGATCCTCCAGCGTGATCAGGTTGGTCCGGTCGGAAAGCAGTTCACGGATCAGGGTATACATAGTCGAGGATTTACCGGAACCGGTCGGTCCCACGATCATGATCACACCGGAGGTCAGGCCCAGAAGCTTATCGATCTTGGCATCCTCAAGCGGCGGGATACCGATGCCGCGCCGGTTCAGCGTTTCCTCATTTCTTCGCAGGATACGGATCACCACCTTCTCGCCATAGATCGTCGGCAGCGTGGAGGTTCGCATATCCAGCTCCGTTTCTTTTACGTAAAGGACTGCGCGTCCATCCTGCGGGATCCGCTTTTCCACGATGTCCATGTGAGACATGATCTTCAGACGGGATATCACAGAATCCTTCAGCTCTCCCGGAATGACCATGATGCGGTGCAGCTGGCCGTCAATACGCATGCGGACGATCAGCTCCTCCTGCGTCGGTTCGAAATGGATATCGGATGCATTCTCCGTATAGGCCCGCTCAATGATGGAATTAACCAGGCGTACCATCGGGGTTGCATTTTCCTGACTTTCGGATGACCGGGCCGCTGTCTCTGTCTCCATAGTGGCTGCATTCTCCGCGCGGATCTGCGCCATAGCCTGTGCTGCGCCTTCATTGCCATAGAGCACGTTGATGGCATGCTGGACAGCCGGTTCCGAAGCGATCATCGGCACAATACGCTTCCTGGAAGTGCGCTGTGCCTCCTCCACCGCCATAAAGTTGAGCGGATCTGCCATGGCCAAAAACAGCTGCTCCTTTGAGCTGCGCACCGGCACAATGCTCATGCGCTTTGCCAGATTTTTCGGGACATACCGGGACATCTCCGGCGCTATGTCCACCTTGGTCAGGTCAATATATTCAATGCCAAGCTGCATGCGAAGGGCATCGATCAGCTGCCGCTCCGTAATAAAGTTATGTTCGATCAGAATAGAGCCCAGACGGCCTTTTTCTCTGGACTGGAATTCCAGGGCCTGCTTTAACTGCTCCTGCGTGATCAGTCCCAGCTCCAGAAGCATATCACCTAATCGTTTTGTACGCATAGTTTCTCCTTCCTGTAAATCAGATATTGGTTTTCAAATCCGCCAGGCACAAAAGGCAGATCCCTGCACAGCCGGGAATCTGCCCTTTTACTCATGGTAGTATCTCTGTGTTCTGTTTTATACTGCTGCCTTAATCGCTGCCAGCAGCTCCTCATAGGTCTCGTACGCCGGAAGATCCGGATTGTCGTTCTTGATCTGATCGGTGCTCTTAAAGAGGAAGCCGGCCTTGCTGGCGCGGATCATGCCAAGGTCATTGTAGCTGTCGCCGCTGGCAATGGTCTCAAAGCCGATGGACTGCAGCGCCTTGACAGTACTGAGCTTGGACTGCTCAATGCGCATTCTGAATCCGGTGATCTCGCCGTCCTCTGCTACTTCCAGCTCGTTGCAGAAAATGGTTGGCCAGCCCAGCTTTTTCATGAGCGGCTTTGCGAACTGGGTGAAGGTATCGCTGATGATGATTACCTGTCCCAGCTCCCGGAGCTCATCCAGAAACACTCTTGCCCCCGGCATCGGGTCGATCTTCTCGATGGTTTCCTGGATCTCCTTCAAGCCAAGTCCGTGCTCCTTTAAGATTCCGAGACGCCATTTCATCAGCTTGTCGTAGTCCGGCTCATCGCGGGTGGTGCGCTTTAACTCCGGGATGCCGCTGGCCTCAGCGAATGCGATCCAGATTTCCGGTACCAGAACTCCTTCTAAGTCTAAACAGGTAATAAACATCTTTTCATCCTCCAATTTCATGTTTTTTGTTCCACTCCGGCAAACATGGGGGATGCAGTAGCCCTGTATGTTCTGGCTGCTGCCGGTTTCCCGTATCTCCTAGTGATGGAACAGGCGGATGCCGGTGAAGGCCATCGCCATGTTGTATTTGTTGCAGGTCTCGATCACGTTGTCGTCGCGAACGGATCCGCCCGGCTGCGCAATATATTTCACGCCGCTCTTATGTGCACGCTCGATATTGTCACCGAACGGGAAGAACGCGTCAGAGCCCAGTGCCACGTCGGTCATCTGATCCAGCCATGCACGCTTCTCCTCCTTGATGAATACCGGCGGTTTTACCTTAAAGGTCTTCTCCCATACGCCATCCGCCAGCACATCCATGTACTCGTCACCGATGTAAACGTCAATGGCGTTATCGCGGTCAGCACGCTTGATGCCGTCCACAAACTGCAGGTTCAGCACCTGGGGAGCCTGGCGTAAAAACCAGTTGTCTGCCTTCTGTCCTGCCAGTCTGGTGCAGTGTACGCGGGACTGCTGTCCTGCGCCGATGCCGATGGCCTGACCGTCCTTTGCGTAGCAGACGGAGTTGGACTGAGTGTACTTTAAGGTAATGAGAGAAATGACAAGATCGATCTTTGCCTGATCCGGGATTTCCTTATTCTCAGTTACTACGTTGTTCAGCATGTCTTTGTTGATATCCAGATTGTTTCTGCCCTGCTCAAATACCACGCCGAACACCTGCTTGCGCTCGATCGGCTCCGGCTCGTAATCCGGGTCGATCTGGATCACGCAGTAATTGCCTTTTTTCTTCTCTTTTAAAATTTCCAGTGCCTCCGGCTCGTATCCCGGCGCAATGACACCGTCAGATACCTCACGCTTGATAAGCTTTGCGGTGGAAGCATCGCAGACATCGGACAGGGAAATGAAATCTCCGAAGGAAGACATGCGGTCCGCGCCGCGGGCTCTTGCATAAGCACTGGCTAACGGTGAAAGCTCTCCCATGTCATCTACCCAGTAGATCTTTGCCAGAGTCTCGGAAAGCGGCAGTCCTACTGCTGCGCCGGCCGGGGATACATGCTTAAAGGAGGCTGCTGCCGGAAGTCCCGTAGCTTTTTTCAGTTCTCTTACCAGCTGCCAGCCATTGAAGGCGTCCAGCAGGTTGATATAGCCTGGTCTTCCGCTTAAGACCTGGAACGGAAGGTCTTTGTCATTATGCATGAATACTCTTGCCGGTTTCTGATTCGGGTTACAGCCGTATTTTAATTCCATCTCGTTCATCTTCGTATCTCCTTTTCCCTTATTTGTTTTTATTCACGATTTTTGTCTCGTATGCGCCGGTTGCGATATCAATATAGCGCACAAACAGAGAAACCTTGTTATCCGGGTTTAAGCTGTTCCACAGCATGTCGGTAAATGCGTCCATGTCATCCTGGATACCGACTAATTTCGGCTCACCCTCAAAGCTCGGGAGCGGATTGCCGTCGTGCATGTAGGTATGGATGAAATGTCCCTCACCAGCCACCGGATTTTCGTAAGCAAAGGTATATCGGTTGCAGGCATCCGGGTTGCCGTTGTTGCTCTTTAAGATGGACATTGCGTAATTGTAACGTCCGTTTTCAATATGAAGGACACCGGAGATCCGTGGGGTGTAGTTCGGTGCGTCCGGCTCAAACTCGCGGCTTCTAAGAGACTGCTCAAAAGTGAGCTGTTTGTCCATGCCCTCGTAAATGGTATCGGTCTGGTCACCGTTGGTCACAATGGTTTTGTTTCCCAGTACACGCACCGGAGCATAGATGATGAGACTCGGGTCAGATAGCTTGCCTGGATCAAATGCCTGGGTGCGGATGCCTTCCCCATCTTCCACAAAAACACGGTTGCGGCTGTTCTCGCTGCGTCCCATGATGAAGTAGGCAGTCACCGCCCTGGTTCCGTCCGGTGTTTTTCCGATGACGATACCTCTTCCCGGGTATGCGTTTGCCTGTAACTCTTCCTGCAGGGATAACTGTTTCATGGTTGATTCCTCCTATGAATGAATGTTTGATGGTTTTCTCTGTTTCCACGTTTTGCAGTCCGTCCGGGTAGTCATGATCTGAAAAAAGCCGCCTGAGTACCACAAAAACATGGTGCCCAGGCGGCCGGCAATCGAAATTCTGCGTGCTCCCCTGTGGTTTCCCACCTTTTCCGCCAGTCACACGCTCTGTATACAGGATAACGGATTCAGATGGAAAATGCAAGTATTTTTTTCAGTCCTTTATTCGTTCCGGATGGCCGCCAGCGGGCTCAGCTTCATGGCCCTGAGCGCCGGGAAGAAACCGGCAGCCATGCCAATGAACACGGCAAAGGCCAGTGAGGCTGCTGCCAGCCATAACGGGATCCGGGAAATGTTTCCGCTCATTCCGGTCATGCTCTGACCGATGTTCAGCAGGTGGTTGGTGGCAAAGGACACCGCCTCACTGAAAGCAAGGCCCACGACACCTCCCATAAAGCCGATAAAGCCGGATTCCAGTAAAAACATGTTGCGGATCACCTTCATGTCACAGCCCAGCACCTTGATGATACCGATTTCTTTGGTGCGCTCATAGATCGACATCATCATGGTATTGGCAATTCCGATGGCCGCTACAAACAGGGATACGGCACCGATACCGCCAAGCACGGCCTGAATCATGCTGGACTGCTGTTCCGACTGTTTCATCCAGTCGGCATTGCTGGAGGCCTGAAAGCCCATGTCGGTGAGCTTTTTCTGAACCTCCTCCACATGCTCCACATCATCTACACTGACGATGCAGGAATTATAAATAAAGTAGTGATAAGGCTTTCCCTTCTTGTTGGTAGGCTGCCCCGGGATGGCCTTTTTTTTGAAAACACGGCGCAGCTGGGTCTCCAAAAGATCCAGTCTTGTATACACGTTGTAGGCATAGCCGTTATAATCATCGACACCGCCCTCTACCACGCCATCGGTCTTCAGCAGGTACTTCTTCGGCGGCTTCGGGGCATCCTCCCCGCCGCCCTGGGACTGGTAGTAGGTGTCTGTATCAAAGATCACAAACATCGGCTTTCCCATGAAGTCTATGTCCGGAAGCTGCCCGGTTTCCCAGTATGTGTTATTTCCTTTGGAATCCTGGAACCACTGGATGATGGCATTGCCGTAGATCAGCTTCATTTCCTTGTCCGATGGTTCGGAAAGCGCCCCCTGTCCCAGCGGGATTTTCTTCAGATACTCATAGGGTGCTCCGTTTAAGGTCAGGTTTGTAGAATATTTTCCCTGCTGCAGCAGCACATTCACCTGCAGCATCGGATACACATCCGTGACATAAGGAAGACGCTTCATCTGCTTTACCACATCATCGGTCAGATACAGCGGATCTTTGGAGTTGTCTCCGTTGTAAGGATTCTCCACGTTAATCTCTGTCAGGCTTCCAAAGGAAGAGATCAGCTCCCGGTTCAGTTCACTTAAGCCAATGCCGAGAGAAACCATGACCACGATGGATGCCGTACCGATCACAACACCAAGGACCGTCAGCGCGGTCCTCAGCTTTCTTCTGCTTAAATTTTTCAGGCTCATGATCAGCAGATCCACAAATTTCATCATAAAACAGCGCAGAATACCCCGACCTCTTAGGTCGTGGGAGGAATGCGCCCGTCGTTAGACGGCTCTCCTTTCTGTTAAATAATACGTTCTCGTTGCAATGAACTTTAATTTTTTACAACTCAAACTACCTTTGTTTACTTTCTCTCCAGATAAT
>NZ_DBFCCJ010000047.1:0-5254 GCF_048380235.1 Ventrimonas sp.
CTGTACTTACTTTTTTCATGCCAGCAGGAGGTGGGCTGCTTGCTGGCCCCATTTATCTTTTGCTGATTGCAAAAGTACATAAGCGTTGGAGCCTTTCTATAATGGGCGTTATCATGGGTATTATTTGGTTCGTGACTGGTATGCACTGGGCTTTTGCATTGGGTTACATGATCATGGCGATTGTCGCGGACTTTGTTGCTGGTGCAGGGCAGTACAAAAGCAAAAAACTCAACAGCCTGTCTTATATCCTGTTCTCTCTCGGTGGCACTGGTTCATATATCGTGTTCTTTGTTGACCCAAACGGCTGGGCGCAGACCATGCTGGGGAACGGAACTGAACAGAGTTACATCGACACCATGCAGGCAACTGCAAATACCGGCATCCTGATTGCCATGTTTGCTGCTGTTATCATTACATCTGCAATCAGCGCTTTTGTAGGCTGCAAAATGCTGAAAAAGCAGTTTGAAAAAGCAGGTATTACAGCATGAGCGGTAAACGCCATAAGAAAGAGCTTTGGCTCGACCCACGGGCCAAGCTCTTTCTTATTCTTATGTGTGTTTTATCGTCCATGTTTGCGCCCTCACTTGCATATCAATTTATCCTTGTTATGCTGATTGCGATATTGGGGGCTTTCTTTGGAAAGTGGAAATATGTCATTAAGGCTGTATGCTTTTATGCGGTCATCTGTGCCCTGACAGTTTGGATCATGGCAGAAATGACAGGCACGCTGCGGACAATGTTTATTGCCTTTTTAGGCTTGTTTCATAAGGTCTATGCGTGCGGAACCTTGGCTGGGATTGTTCTGACTACTACAAAAGTCAATGAGTTCCTGTCTGCTATGAACCGTGTCCGCGCACCCAAAAAGTTAGTAATTCCTATGGCAGTTATGCTGCGGTACATTCCAACTATTCAAGAGGACTGGCGCTATATCACAGACGCTATGAGAATGAGAGATGTTTCACCATCTCTGGCGGGCTTTTTAACACATCCGGGCATGACGGTTGAGTGTATTTATGTGCCTTTATTGATGGCAGCTTCAAAAGCGGCGGATGATCTTTCTGTTGCTTCTGTCACTCGTGGAATTGAAAATCCCAATCCACGCACCTGTCTTGTCCAGATAAAATGCGGAATTTCCGATTGGGGCGTCATGGCCGTTGCCGTAGCTTATCTGATTTTTGAATTATGTGTGCGAGGAGGTGTGATCGGTTGATTGAGTTTGAAAATGTATCGTTTTCCTATACGGGGCAGGAACATGGTGGGCTGCGCGACATCAATTTGAAAATTTCGGACGGAGAATTCGTCCTGTTCTGTGGCCGCAGCGGGTGCGGAAAAACAACGATTACAAGGCTGGTGAATGGACTGATCCCTCAGTTTTATCAGGGGGAGCTTCATGGCCGTGTGCTGGTAGATGGTCAGGAAATCAGCAATATCCCCATGTATCAGATTGCCGCTAAGGTTGGCTCCGTTTTCCAAAATCCACGGACGCAGTTTTTCAATGTTGATACAGACAGTGAGATTGCCTTTGGAATTGAAAATGAAGCTCGCCCTCCTGAGAAATTGGCTGAGCGAGTAGAGCAGACAACTGAAGATTTGCATATTCAAAAGCTGCGAAACAGAAATATTTTTGAGTTGTCCGGCGGAGAAAAGCAGAAAATCGCCTTTGCTTCTGTTTATGCCATGAACCCACAGATTTATCTATTGGATGAACCATCCTCTAATCTGGATATGACTTCGATCCAGGAACTAAAGGAACATTTGCGGCTGATAAAAAAACAGGGAAAAACAGTTTTGATAGCGGAACATCGTCTGTACTACCTGATGGAGTTGGCTGACCGAATTGTTTATCTGGAAAAAGGAGAAATCAAAGGAATATACACCCCGGAAGAATTTTGGCAGCTATCTGAACCTGATCGTGAACACATGGGGCTGCGAGCTGTTGATCTACAGGCGGTATTCCCGCAAAAAGCCCACTTGCCTGCGCCTACCCCTGTATTGGAGCTGCGGAATGTGACGCTCCGTTACAAGAAGCAAACAATTTTGCATGACATTGAGCTATCCGCCGGAAAGGGCGAAGTGATTGGTGTTGTCGGCCACAACGGAGCTGGAAAGACTACATTTTCCCGCGCTCTCTGTGGGCTTCACAAAGACTGCGATGGACAATTTTTGTGGGAAAGCGAGCCGATTGAGCGTAAGGAAAGGCTGAAACGCTCTTACATGGTTATGCAGGATGTGAATTATGAACTTTTCGCTGACAGCGTGGAGGCAGAGTGCTCCTTTGGTATACGCAATCCAGATCAAACACTGGTAAATGCAACTTTGGAGGAATTAGGCCTTACCCAATATCGGGAGCGCCATCCAAACACGCTTTCTGGCGGTCAAAAGCAACGAGTAGCTGTAGCTGTTAGCATGATTTGTGGGAAAGATCTGCTGGTATTCGATGAACCGACCAGCGGCCTTGATTTTGACAGTATGACGCAGGTGGCGGGACTGATCCGCCGGTTGTCCAATATGGGAAAGGTTATTTTCATTGTCACCCACGATTTTGAATTTGTCTGCCGTACCTGCTCCCGTGTCCTGCATTTTGACGAGGGCGAAATGCCCGATGATGTACCAGTTACAATGGATGCCCTCCCGAAATTGAGAGAGCTGTTCTCTGTTTCAGATGGAAAGGAGAGGTGATCTATGAAACAGAAAAAAGAAAACAGAGTAGCTTTGCTGCTCCACTGGGCCGGTGAGCAAAAAATCTGGCTGTTCCTGGCAATTTTTCTATCGGCGGTCAGCGGTCTTTGCATTATCGTCCCTTACATTGGAATTTACCGGCTGATGGACGCCACCTTCAATCATACCTGCACGCAGGAACTTGTTGTACATACCGTGGTAATGATTGCAGTGGCGGTAACTTTGCGGTTTGCCCTGTTTGGCTGTTCCGGCGTAGCAGCCCACAAAGGGGCCTATGGCGCTCTTTTCAAAGTGCGCTGCATGGTTGCAGAACACATGGCCAGAGCGCCTTTAGGGGCCTTGAATGAACGGCGCACCGGGGACATAAAAACGGTTCTGAATGAAGATATTGAAAAGTTGGAGCTGTTTCTGGCCCATAACCTTCCTGACCTTGTGTGCTATCTGGTGGGGCCGGTAGTCATCTTTATTTATCTGATGACCGTCAATATTCCTCTGGCATTGATTTCCCTGGTTCCGCTGATCCTTGCTGTTGTTGTAATGGGGATGATGTTCCGCAATACGGATGACCTGATGGAACGGGCCAATCACTCCATTACCACACTGAACTCGGTTATGATTGAGTACATCAGCGGCATGAAATTGATTAAAGCCTATAACATGGGGAGCAAATCGTTTCAAAAGTTTTCAGACGCTATCCAGGAAGAAAATGCCATGTGGAATGAAACTTCCCGGCGCATGGGGCCACCTTATGCGGCCTTTGTTGTTATCATCGAATGTGGGATGTTGATAATGGTTCCAATCGGCGGAATGTTTTTCCTGAAAGGCTCACTGGCTGCCAGCGCATTTTTGCTGTTCGTCTATGTAGGTTCCATGTATCTGACGGAAATACGCCCCCTACAGGAACTGGGGACTAATTTTGCCAATGTGCTGAACGCTGTTACTAAGACCAAAGAGATACTGGATATTCCAATTTATGAGGGTGGAGCGGACTTTCCCCAAAATCACGATATTGAACTTCGGAATGTTCGGTTTTCCTATGATGGCAAGACCGATGTACTGCAAGGCGTTAATCTCAAAATTAAAGATGGTGAACGCATGGCCCTTGTGGGACAGTCTGGTGCCGGTAAAAGTACCGTGATTGAGCTGATCTCCCGGTTCTATGATGTGCAGGAGGGCGAAGTGCTGATTGGCGGGAAAAATGTAAAGGAACTCAATTATGATACTATCCTAAAAAATGTCGCCATTGTGTTCCAAAAGACCTTCCTGACCCGTGACAGCGTTTTAGAAAATATCCGCATGGGCAGTAACGCCACTCTGGAAAAAGTACGGACCGCCGCAAAAGAGGCGCAGATTGATGATTTCATCATGTCTTTGCCGGATGGATATGACACGAAGGTGGGCAGCTTTGGCTCTCGCTTCTCCGGCGGTGAAAAACAGCGGATTGCCATTGCCCGCGCTATCCTGAAGAATGCCCCCATTTTGATCTTAGACGAGGCCACAAGCGCCTCTGACCCGGAAAATCAGATGGAGATTGACAAAGCCATTCAAAATCTCTGTAAGGGAAAGACTGTCATTGTGGTAGCCCATCGTTTGAGCGCGTTGAAGATGTGCGAGCGTGTAGCAGTGGTTGAAAATCACACAATTACCTGTGTCGGAACCCATGAGGAAGTCCGAAAGAACAATGCTTACTATCGGAAGGCGTGGGAGGACTACGAAACAGCCCGGAATATTACTTATCAGTTGGAGGGAGGCGAGCAGCATGAGTGAGCATGATGTATTGAAAAAGAACCGTAATTTTTATATTGGCGTTGGCGGGACTGTTCTGGAAGGGCTTCTCTCCGGCAGCCTGTTTATGCTGCTTTACTCTGTCATGCAGTTTTTGTGGTCGGGACAATTTGACATGAACCGTGTCCTGGTTCTGACCTGTGTGATCGCGGTGGTTTTTCTTCTTCGTATCCTGATTTACAGCTATGGCTATACCAAAGCGCAGATCGGCGGTGCAGAGGTCAGCAAGAATACCCGCCTCTTTATGGGCGACCATTTGAAGCGTATCCCGCTTTCCCGGTTTACCCAGGGACAGACCGGCGATTATATCAATACCATCACAAGCGATGTAAACAACTATGAAAAAATCCTGACCCATAAGATCGGTGATATGGCAAAGAGTTTTGCACTTTCGCTCATGCTGATTATTTTTGTGATGACCATTTATGTGCCTGCCGGAATTATCCTGCTGATTGCCGACTTGCTTTTGATCCCTGGACTGTGGCTTTCCTTCCGTATGGTTCGGAAGTATGGTAAAGAAAAGAATGATATTTGTGCAGAGAATGTCAGCAGCATTGTGGAGTATGTGTCTGGTATTCAAACTTTCCGGGCCTATGGCGTAGGTGGTTTGAAGAATAAAACCGTTATCAACGCTATGCGGGAGTTCTGTCGGATCAGCTTTGTGTACGAATCAAAAGTGCTTCCTATTGGTGCGGTCTTTGGTATTTTGAGTTGGCTGTCCTGCCCGCTGGTTATCTTGCTGGCCTATGCACCCTGGGTCGCAGGGACACTGAACACGGTGGACTACCTT
>NZ_DBFCCJ010000048.1:0-2965 GCF_048380235.1 Ventrimonas sp.
TAACCATAATAGAAGGAGCGAAGCACCTGCCAATCACTGCGGGTGCTTCGTGCTTTCCAGCATATTATGAACGGAGGTTTTTTTATGACAATCTATGGAACCATCAAAGCGGCAATCAGTGTCAAGCAAGCCGCCGAACACTACGGGCTGAAAGTCAACCGAAACGGTATGGCTTGCTGCCCGTTCCACAATGACAGGCATCCGAGCTTGAAGCTGAATGAGGACTATTTCTTCTGCTTCGGCTGTGGAGCAAAGGGAGATGTGATCGACCTTGTGGCAAGGCTGTTCAATATGAGCAGCTATGAAGCAGCGCAAAAGCTGGCTTCGGACTTCGGACTTGACCCGAAACCGCCCACTGCCGCAGCTATAGCCAAGCCAAAGCGTCCTTATATCCGTCAGTTCCGGGAGGATGAAATGCTGTGTTTCCGGGTGCTGACGGATTATCTGCATCTGCTGGAAGATTGGAAAGTGCGGTATGCACCCAAAACACCGGAGGAGGCTCTGGATGATTGTTTTGTGGAAGCCTGCCAGATGCACTGTCCTATCGAATATATGGCAGATGTGCTGACCGTGGGTGATCTGGAAGAGCGGGTGGCATTGGTGGACGAGCTGATGAAGGAGGGAAAAATTACTTTTCTGCAAGAGTACATCACACGAAAGAAAAAGGAGGTGGCGCACCATGGCGAAGAACCGGAAAACGCCTGATATGAATTTGCCTGTCTGGTTTGATGGGCAGAACATCAACGAAGCTCTGTTTTGTGAAGAATTTCTGCATGAGCGCAGAATCATCTTCGCAAACGGAGCTTTTTTTACGCCCGATGGTCGAGTGACGGACGATCTCCCACTGCGTGGGGAGATTTACGACAAGCTGAAATTCTGTGCCGTGAACAACATCCCCCGGAAGATCACCAACATTCTGGAAGTGCTGAAACTGGAAGCGCAAGTGCCTGACTTCCCGCCGGAGCAGGATCGCATCCATGTGTTCAACGGTACGCTGCTATTGAACGGCACATTTACCGAGGGCAGACCGGCTATCGTGCGAAGCCGTCTGCCTGTTGTCTACAATCCCGATGCTCCTGCGCCCGTGATCTGGCTGAACTTTTTGAATGGACTGCTCCATGCGGAAGACATTCCCACCTTGCAGGAGTTTATCGGTTATTGCCTGATCCCCTCCAACAAAGGACAGCGCATGATGGTGATTAAGGGCAACGGTGGCGAGGGTAAATCCCAAATCGGTGCGGTGCTTTCGGCTATCTTTGGCACAAACATGAAGGACGGCAGCATCGGCAAGATTTCTGAAAACCGCTTTGCCCGTGCCGATCTGGAGCACATCCTGCTGTGCGTAGATGATGATATGCGGATGGAAGCTCTGCGCCAGACCAACTATGTAAAATCCATCGTGACAGCACAGGGCAAGATGGATTTGGAACGTAAAGGCAAGCAGAGTTATCAGGGCTGGATGTTCGCCCGGATGCTGGCATTCAGTAACGGTGATCTGCAAGCCCTGTATGACCGCAGTGACGGATTTTATCGCAGACAGCTTGTGCTGACCACCAAGGAAAAGCCGGTGGACAGAGCTGACGATCCTGATCTTGCAGAGAAGATGAAAGCTGAAGCCGAGGGTATCTTCCTGTGGGCATTTGAAGGCTTGCAGCGGCTTGTTGCCAACAACTTTAAGTTTACGGAGAGTGACCGTATCCGGGAAAACCGGGAAGCGGTCAAGCGTGACAACAACAATATCTTTGATTTCATGGATTCCGAGGGATACATCCAGCGTAAAGCGGATGCGTCCATCAGTTCCAAGGATTTCTATGAAATCTACCGGATGTGGTGCGAAGAAAATTCCCTTGCACCGCTGAAAGCCCGCAGCTTCAGCGACGCCATGATTGTCAATGCTGGGAGATTCAATCTGGAGCATTGCAACAATATCACCAACTCTGCCGGACGGCGGGTGTGGGGCTTTATGGGTGTGGAAGCAGTGGCAAGACCTCATATAAATGGGTTTTACGATGTTTCGTCATGTACGTACGTACCGGAGGAATGGCGGGAATGATTTTGCCAGTCATGCTCTGTACGTATGTACGCAGCATTTATCCCTGTTTTCTCCAGTTATAGGAAACAGCAGCTTTCAAAGCTGACCTGTTTTCGGGCATTGAAAAGCAGTGGTAATGGAAACAGCAAAGTTTTTGACCGCAGGACGAAGCTATTTCACGAAATCGTGCTTCTCTGAACCGTGTAACCTGTTCACGGAACAATGGGTGTTTTCACTGTTCCAGACCAAATTGCACGAAACAGTAAAGTGGGATATGGTCATATATGGACAGGACATCACAAGCGAAATTCTGAACGGATTTTGGAGATTGCAGATTTTTCGCTGTTCGGTGTATCTGCTCCGCTTTGGAGTGCAGAGGTTGCACCGAACCACAAATAGAATTATGGAGGATTTTTCAATATGAATGTACGCAACGAAATAAAGGCACAGATCATCCATGCCGGGATGACCATGCAGGAAGTTGTTGACCTGCTCTCGGACGAATACGGATGGAGCGACAGCGTTTCCAACCTGTCCGCAAAATTGCAGCGGGAAAGCATCCGATACAAGGAAGTATTGGAGCTTGCCGCTGTGCTTGGCTACGACATCGTATGGCAGAAAAAACGGGAGAAGTGATGCTCCGGCAACAGCCCCTCGCATCTCCCGTCCCCATAGGCGCACCGCAGTGCTGCCTATGGACAGGCAGTGAAAGATACGGTTTTCACTGCCGCCGTCTGCAAGAAATGTTCCGCAGAACAGCTTCATGCAGACGGTCTGACCATGGGAAAAGGCGCAGACATTTTCGCCTTGGTCAGCAGAGGTCACCGCAGTGACCGCATTCCCCCTCGGGAGAGCCCTCGGAGAGCCCACGGCACTTTGCAGCCAGTATGGATGAAAGTGTCATAGTGGGTTATTACACTTTGAAAAAGTGCC
>NZ_DBFCCJ010000049.1:0-2788 GCF_048380235.1 Ventrimonas sp.
ATCCTGCCGGAGCATTGGCAGATGGTGGTGGGCAAAGATAAAAAGAAGCAGTTTGATATTCTCAAAAAGCTGATGAATGCCCCGGATGTGACGGAAGTGGTAAATGCCTGCGATGCCGGACGCGAGGGCGAGCTGATTTTCCGCAGTGTCTATGAGCTGGCAGGCTGTCAAAAGCCGATGAAAAGGCTCTGGATTTCTTCGATGGAGGACTCCGCCATCAGGGAGGGCTTTGCAAACCTGCGCCCCGGTGCGGACTATGATGGACTTCGTGATGCTGCCCTCTGCCGTGCCAAGGCGGACTGGCTGGTGGGGATCAATGCCACAAGGCTTTTTTCCGTGCTGTACCACCGCACCCTCAACATCGGGCGCGTGATGTCCCCTACGCTGGCACTCATTGTCCAGCGAGAAGCTGAGATCGACACCTTTAAGCCGGTTCCCTTTTATACCGTGGCACTGGAGCTGCCCGGTCTTACCGTATCCGGGGAGCGCATGGCGGATAAGGCCGCTGCCGAGCAGCTGAAAGAAGTCTGCCAGGGTGCAGCCGTCACGATCAAAAAGGTGGAGTGCAAGGAAAAGTCCGAAAAGCCGCCCGCCCTCTATGACCTGACTACTCTGCAAAGAGATGCCAACCGCTTGCTTGGATTTACAGCCCAGCAGACCCTGGACTATCTGCAAAGCCTGTATGAAAAGAAGCTCTGCACCTATCCCCGTACTGACAGCCGCTATCTGACTGGCGATATGGCAGACAGCCTGCCGGTGCTGGTGAATTTGGTTGCCAATGCTATGCCGTTTCGCAAAGGAATCGCCCTTACCTGTGATCCGCAGACGGTAATCAACGATAAGAAAGTAACCGACCACCACGCAGTAATCCCTACCAGAAATCTCAAGGACGCAGACCTTTCTGCCCTTCCTGCGGGAGAAAAAGCGGTGCTGGAGCTGGTGGCTCTGCGTCTGATGTGCGCCGTAGCCCAGCCCCATATCTATTCGGAAACCGTTGTGATTGCAGCGTGTGCCGGTGGGGAGTTTACCACAAAAGGGAAAACAGTGAAGCACCTCGGATGGAAAGCACTGGAGGACGCTTACCGTGCCAAAATGAAGGATGCAGAGCCGAAAAAAGAGGGCGTAGAGAAAGCCCTGCCGGAGCTGACCGAAGGACAGACACTTTCGGTTTCTGCGGCAATCGTCAAAGAAGGCAAAAGCAGTCCGCCTCAGCACTTTACGGAGGACACCCTATTGTCCGCAATGGAGACTGCCGGGAAAGATGATATGCCAGAGGATGCTGAGAGAAAAGGTCTGGGGACACCGGCCACCCGTGCCGGTATTTTGGAAAAGCTGGTATCTGCCGGTTTTCTGGAGCGAAAAAAGAACAGAAAAACGGTGCAGCTTCTTCCTTCCCACGATGCAGTATCCCTTATCACGGTGCTGCCGGAACAACTGCAATCGCCGCTTCTGACTGCCGAGTGGGAGTATCGCCTGGGCGAGATCGAGCGCGGGCAGCTTGCCCCAGAGGAGTTTCTGGACGGGATCAGCACCATGCTGAAAGATCTGGTGGGGACTTATCAGGTCATCAAGGGAACTGAGTACCTGTTCACTCCGCCCCGTGAGGTGGTGGGCAAATGCCCTCGCTGCGGCGGTGAAGTTGCAGAACTGCAAAAAGGCTTCTTCTGTCAGAATGATTCTTGCAAATTTGCAATCTGGAAAAACAACAAATGGTGGGCTACCAAGAAAAAACAGCCGACCAAAGCTGTGGTGTCTGCGCTGCTGAACGATGGCTGTGTCCGTGTGACGGGGCTATATTCGGAGAAAACCGGCAAGACCTACGATGCCACTGTGGTTTTGGAGGACGATGGACAGTATGCCAACTTCAAGCTGGAATTTGACCAGCGGAAAGGAGGCAGCCGATGAAGCTCTCTTTAGTGGAACGGGAAACCATTCTCCTCTATAACCAGGCAGAACCAATGGCTGAGGTCTATACCCACGATCCTCGTCTGATGGAGAAGCTGGAACTGCTGGCAAAAAAGCATCCCGACCAGATCACCCGAAAGGACGCCCATAACTTTACCGTCCCCAAGCGGTGTGTATCAGTCCGGGAGCCATACAGCACCGAGCGTCGCAAAGCTGCCAGTGAGCGTGCGAAAGCCGCCGGATACCAGCCCCCTGTGAAAAAGTCCGGCAGTTAAAGGCACATGGCAGAGAATGTATTTGAAGCGGTCAAGCAGTCGGTCAGCACCAGAGAAGCGGCAGCGTTTTATGGGATCGAGGTCAAACGAAATGGTATGGCCTGCTGTCCCTTTCACGATGATAAGAACCCCAGCATGAAGGTAGACCAGCGGTTCCACTGCTTTGGTTGCGGTGAAGATGGGGATGTGATCGACTTTACCGCAAAGCTCTTTAACCTCTCCCCAAAAGAAGCGGCGGAGAAACTGGCACAGGACTTTGGCCTGATCTATGACAGTCAGGCCCCGCCCCGCAGGAGATATGTCCGGCAAAAAACCGAGGCACAGAAGTTTCGGGAGAATCGACAGCGCTGTTACCGTGTACTGTCCGATTACTACTATCTGCTGAAAAAATGGGAAGCCGACCGTTCTCCCAGGACACCGGAGGAAGAACCGCACCCCCGCTTTGTGGAAGCAATCCAGAAGAAACCCTATGTAGAGTACCTGCTGGACCTTTTTCTTTATGAAAGTGAAGAAGAACAAAAGGCATGGATTGCAGAACACACAGCAGAAATCACACACTTGGAAAGGAGATTGAAAATCATGGCTGAGAACAAACCCACCAACCGAGA
>NZ_DBFCCJ010000050.1:0-85384 GCF_048380235.1 Ventrimonas sp.
AGCGCGTGCGAGTTTGGGTCGCAGGTCTGACAATAGGCGGCGCAGTGAACAAAGCGCAAAATTCCACCGTTTCTGCGTTTCTGTACGCGGTTTCCGGAACTTCGGACCTTTTAGTGGTTCCGTCTCAATATTTTTATTTGAGGTATTTCTCCATCATCGGGCACACATCCAGTGTCGCAAAGTAATCCTGCGGGGTCTCTGCTCTGCGGATCATCTGTACGGAGCCATCCTCCTTTAAGAGCAGCTCAGCGGATTTCAGCTTTCCGTTGTAGTTGTAGCCCATAGCGAATCCGTGTGCTCCGGTATCGTGAATGACTAACAAATCACCCATATCTATCTGCGGAAGCATGCGGTCGATGGCGAATTTATCGTTGTTCTCGCAGAGAGAACCTGTTACATCGTACTTATGATCGCACGGAGCATCCTCTTTTCCTGCTACGGTAATGTGATGGTAAGCACCATACATAGCCGGGCGCATGAGGTTTACTGCACAGGCATCTACGCCGATATACTCTTTGTGAGTGTGCTTCTCATGAATGGCCCTGGTCACCAGACAGCCGTAAGGTGCCAGCATAAAACGGCCAAGCTCGGTATAGATTGCCACATCGCCCATACCAGCTGGAACAAGAACCTCCTCATATACCTTGCGGACACCCTCACCGATCGCCATAATATCGTTCGGCTCCTGCTCCGGGCGATATGGGATTCCGATTCCGCCGGACAGGTTGATAAAGGTAATGTGTGCACCGGTCTCCTCTTTCAGCTTGACAGCCAGCTCAAACAGAACCTTTGCCAGCATCGGATAATACTCGTTAGTTACCGTATTGCTTGCGAGGAATGCGTGCATACCGAAGTTCTCCGCACCCTTTTTCTTTAGGATCTTGTAGGCCTCAAACATCTGCTCGGTAGTCATGCCGTATTTTGAATCTCCCGGATTATCCATGATGTCGTTGCTGATCTTAAAGATTCCGCCCGGGTTATAGCGGCAGCTGATCGTCTTCGGGATAAAGCCCAGAGTTTTCTCTACGCACTCGATGTGGGTGATATCATCCAGGTTGATGATAGCGCCCAGGTCATTGGCCAGCTTGAATTCCTCCGGCGGAGTATCATTGGAGGAGAACATGATGTCATGGCCGGAGAAACCGGTTGCATCAGACATCATCAGCTCAGTTGCAGAGGAACAGTCCGTACCGCAGCCATACTCCTGCAGGATTTTCAGAATATAAGGATTCGGAGTTGCCTTTACCGCAAAATACTCCTTATATCCCTTGTTCCAGGAAAATGCCTCTTTTAAACGCTTTGCGTTCTCACGGATTCCTTTTTCATCGTACAGATGAAACGGTGTCGGATAGGTCTTTGTGATCTCCTCTAACTGTGCTTTGGTTACAAATGGTTTCTTCTCCATGGTATCTCCTCTCTAAAATCAACGGATGCGCCAATGGCGTTTCCTCAATATACAAAATAAAAGAAAGAAGCCTGATCAGGCCGCAATCAAACTGATTGTAACCTATATCAGACTTCTTTGTCCAGTTCTTTCTATGAATATGAAAAATTATGAAAAATTACTCAACAACTACCACACGCATGATATTGGTGCTGCTTGCCGGCTCGTGGCGGGTGTTCTTGCTTACCACGCCTGCGGTTACAACTGCCACATCTCCGCTCTTGACTACATTTTTTTCTTTCAGAAGCTCAACCGAGGACTCAATCAGAAGGTCTGTGGAGTCTGCGCGTCTTGCCTGGAACGGCTTTACGCCCCAGTAAATCTGCATCTGGCGTACTGCGGTTGCGCTCGGGGAAAGGCCGATTACGGTTGTGCTCGGTCTCCACTTGGACAGCAGACGGGTGGTAAATCCGCTGATGGACGGAGCGATGATAACATCTGCCTCCAGGTCATGAGCGGTGGATACAGATGAGTAGCAAACTGCGTTGGAAATATTCTTGCGATTTGCGGTGGAAACTCTTCTCATGCGGTATGCATTATAATCCAGGTACTGCTCGGAAGTCTCACAGATCTGAGCCATCATCTTCAGAGCCTCTACCGGATATTTACCCATAGCGGTCTCACCGGAAAGCATTACTGCGTCAGTTCCGTCGTAAACTGCGTTTGCAACGTCAGTTACCTCTGCACGGGTCGGACGCGGATTACGGATCATGGAATCCAGCATCTGGGTTGCGGTGATAACCGGCTTGCATGCCAGATTACATTTGCGGATGATGGTCTTCTGGATATGCGGAACCTGCTCAGCCGGAATCTCTACGCCCATGTCACCACGCGCTACCATGATGCCGTCGCTGGCCTCGATGATGTCATCCAGGTTCTCGATACCCTCTGCGTTCTCGATCTTTGCGATGATCTGGATGGAAGAACCAGCCTCATTTAACATAGCGCGGATCTCGCGGACAGCATCTGCGGTACGGACGAAGGAAGCTGCGATGAAATCGAAGCCCTGCTCGATACCGAAGCGGATATCTGCTTTATCCTTCTCAGTCAGTGCCGGAAGCTTGATCTTAACGTTCGGTACGTTTACGCCCTTGCGCATGCCGAGCTCACCGCCGTTTACAACGGTGCAGACGATATCGGTGCCGTTTACTACTTCCTGAACCTTGAGCTCAATCAGGCCATCATCGATGAGGATGGTGTTGCCTGCCTCAACATCTGCCGGAAGTCCGTTGTAGTTGATGAAGCCGATCTGGTCGTCGCCGACAATTTCACGGGTGGTCAGGGTGTAGGTCTGACCCTCTTTTAAGGTTACTTTCTTCTCGTCTTTTAACAGGCCGGTACGGATCTCCGGTCCCTTGGTATCCAGAAGTGCTGCGATCGGGAGATCCAGCTCATCACGAATGCTCTTTAACATATCCAGGCGGGACTTCTGCTCTTCATAATCACCATGGGAGAAATTGAAACGCGCGATGTCCATGCCGTTCTCAGCAAGCGCCTTCATCAGATTGCGGTCGTTGGTGTTTGGTCCCATAGTACAAATGATCTTTGTTTTTTTCATTGATGTGTTGTCCTCCAAAATAGTTTTATAAATCTGTTAACATGAAACTAATCTATTTATTGCACAGAATCCTTTGTAACATGCTGATGCGTGTACAAATGATCCTGACAATACTCATAATTGCCCTCGCATTTGGAACAGTACCGGAACTCTAACTCCGGACCATCCAGCTCGGTTCTGCCGCACACCGCACAGCGGTGACGGGTCTTGCCCGGAACGACGATCTTCGCCTGCTGTTTGAATTCCTGCCGGCGTTTGATCTCCTTCGGCGCGTAGCGCCTGTAGTTTCGGGTCATCAGGAAAAACAGGATAATGGTGATCATGGAAATCACCAGCTCTACCTTCACGGCGATTCCTCCTGTGATAAAATCATACAGATAAACGGCTGTCTCCGCAACTGCCATCCATTTTGCCTTGACCGGAAGCACAAAAAACAGATAAAACTGCGCATCCGGGTTGATGATGCAGAAGGCCAGGAACAGAGAAGCGTTCAAAAATCCGGTGGATAACAGCCAGTACTGATGAAATACCAGGTAGCCCACAAAGGATGCCGCAATCTGTGCCAGCACTCCCATAAAGAAGAATACGTTGAAGCGGAAAGAGCCCCAGACATATTCCAGTGTCTGTCCCAGATTATAATATAGAAATAACGCGATCAGTCCATAAAAGATCTGGGTGAAGCTAAAAGAGCCAAAGGCCGGCGGATAGATCAGAAAAGTGACCAGGCGCCAGATCTGTCCATGCAGGATCATACCCACATTCAGGCTCAAATAGTTATAGTAGATCATGGGATCTAGCATCCACACGATCAGGCCGACCGCATAAAGAATGGTGATGTAATACATCAGATTGCGGATCGCGTATTTCTGATACTTTCGTTCAAAATCCGAAAAAAATTTCATGCAGTTTCCTTCCTTATAAAATATCATCAGAACAGGTTCCGTTTTGCAAAGATCCACGCTACCGCGCAAGTCAGGATCACGGAAAGTACGATGACGATGACGAATCCATAGGGATTCGTTGCAAACGGCATACTGCTGCTCAAGACATTCATGCCGTAAAAGCTGGACACCATGGTCGGGATCGACATGACGATGGTGATGGTAGCCAGAAACTTCATGACGATATTCAGGTTGTTCGAAATAACCGATGCAAACGCATCCATGGTTCCGCTTAAAATGCCGCTATAGATGTTGGCCATCTCGATGGCCTGCTTGTTCTCGATGATGACATCATCGAGGAGGTCTGTGTCTTCCGGATACTTCTTGATCTTCTCACTCTTTAAGAGCTTCTCCAGCACCACCTCATTGGAACGAAGGGAGGTAGTAAAGTACACAAGGCTCTTCTGCAGCTCCAGGATCTCGATGAGCTCCTGGTTTCGTGGAGATTTGTAAAGTTCTTTTTCTACAATATCACTCTTTTTATCAATAATACGCAGATACTGCAGGTAAAGGGACGCATTCTTGTACAGGATCTGAAGAATAAAGCGTGTCTTCATATAAGTAAAGAAGTCACGGACTCTTCCATCCATAAATGCGTTCAGGACCGGAGTTTCCTCCAGGCACACGGTAATGATGATGGTGTCAGACATGATAATGCCCATAGGGATGGTTACATACCAGTCTTTTTCGTTTCGTTCCTCGATCACAGGGATATCCACGAGGATCAGGCTGTAGTGATCTTCAATTTCAATACGGGACCGTTCTTCCTCATCCAGAGGTGCCCGGACATGATCCGGGTCGATCTCATAACGTTCCGCGATCTCGAGGATCTCCGTCGCTGTCGGGTTGGTTAATGCAATCCAGCAGCCAGCTTCTGCTTCATCGATCTGATGGATCGCGCCATCTTCCGTTTTAAATATGCGTATCATGCGTCTTTGGTTCCTTTCCCCTGTTTCGGCTATCTTATTATAAATTCTGAGTTCCTGTTTGTCAAATCTATTGACCGTTCTTTTTCACTTCTGACAGAAGTTATACAATTTCTTAACTAATTTTTTACGCTCCTATAAATTGTAATATGGAAGATTTTATGTTAAACTCTGCACTGTACACTGAGAGAGTGTGTGTTTTTAGATAAGGAGGCAGGGGTTTTCCCCGCATCAAATGAATTTATTACATAATAATACCCTAGGAATCGATATTGGTTCCACAACCGTTAAAATCGCAGTATTAGACAGTGAACAGCATATCTTATTTACCGACTACGAGCGCCACTATGCTAACATTCAGGAGACGCTCGTTCTTTTATTATCAAAGGCAAAAGAAAAGCTCGGTGAGATGACTGTTTCCCCAAGCATCACCGGCTCCGGCGGACTGACACTTTCCGGACACTTAAACGTGCCCTTCACCCAGGAGGTCGTAGCCGTTGCTACTGCCCTTCAGGATTATGCCCCGCAGACCGATGTGGCCATTGAGCTTGGCGGTGAAGATGCCAAGATCATTTACTTTACAGGAGGCATCGACCAGCGCATGAACGGCATCTGCGCAGGCGGCACAGGTTCTTTCATTGACCAGATGGCATCCCTCTTACAGACGGATGCAGCCGGTCTGAACGAATATGCCAAAAATTACCAGATGATCTACCCGATTGCAGCCCGCTGCGGCGTTTTCGCAAAATCCGATATCCAGCCGCTCATCAATGAAGGAGCTACAAGGGAAGATCTGTCCGCATCCATTTTCCAGGCGGTGGTCAATCAGACCATCAGCGGTCTGGCCTGCGGCAAGCCGATCCGCGGCACCGTGGCATTTCTTGGCGGCCCGCTCCACTTTTTACCGGAGCTTCGCCATGCCTTCATCCGCACCCTGAACCTGGATGCCGATCACATTGTCGCACCGGATCATTCTCATCTGTTTGCTGCCATCGGCGCAGCCATGAACGCAGACGAGAAGGTGACCGTATCCTTAAGCGATATGATCAGCCGCCTCACCTCCGGCATCAAGATGGAGTTTGAAGTCAAGCGTATGGATCCGCTCTTTGCATCCCAGGAAGATTATGACGCATTCCAGGCCCGTCATGCACAGCATCAGGTGAAAAAAGGTGACTTATCCACCTACAGCGGCAGCTGCTACCTGGGCATTGATGCCGGTTCCACCACCACCAAGGTGGCTTTGGTCGGCGAAGACGGAAGCCTGCTTTACAGCTTTTACGACAACAATAACGGAAGCACCATTGCCACCGCCATCCGGGCTATTTCCGAGATTAAGGAAAAACTGCCAGAGACCGCTCATATTGCCTGGTCCTGCTCCACCGGATACGGTGAGGCCCTGTTAAAATCCGCCCTGATGTTAGACGAGGGCGAGGTGGAGACCATCTCCCACTACTACGCAGCTGCATTCTTTGAACCGGATGTAGACTGTATTCTGGACATTGGCGGCCAGGACATGAAGTGCATCCGCATCAAAGACCATACCGTAGACAGCGTCCAGTTAAACGAGGCCTGCTCTTCGGGCTGCGGCTCCTTCATCGAGACCTTCGCAAAGTCCTTAAACTATTCTGTCATCGACTTTGCGAAAGAAGCTCTCTTTGCAAAGAATCCGACTGACCTGGGCACCCGCTGTACCGTATTCATGAACTCCAACGTCAAACAGGCCCAGAAGGAAGGGGCTACCGTTGCGGATATCTCCGCCGGTCTTGCGTACTCCGTCATCAAAAATGCGCTGTTTAAGGTTATCAAGATCACCAGCGCATCCGACCTGGGCAAACACGTTGTGGTTCAGGGCGGTACCTTCTACAATGATGCTGTTCTGCGAAGCTTTGAGAAAATCGCAGGCTGCGAGGCCGTCCGCCCGGACATTGCCGGTATCATGGGTGCATTTGGAGCCGCTCTCATCGCGAGAGAACGCTGCAATCCGCAGAAGGGCACTTCCATGCTGTCCCTTGACCGGATTCTTTCCTTAAAATATGAAACCTCCATGGCACGCTGCAAGGGCTGCACCAACCACTGTGTCCTCACCATCAACCGGTTTGACGGCGGACGTCAGTTCGTCAGCGGCAACCGCTGCGAGCGCGGCCTTGGAAAAGAAAAGGCCAAAAAAGAGATTCCGAACCTGTTTGACTACAAGTATCACCGCATGTTCGACTATGAGCCCCTTCCGGCAGATGAAGCCGAACGCGGTACCATCGGTATCCCGCGGGTCCTGAACATGTACGAGAATTTCCCATTCTGGGCTACTTTCTTAAAGGAACTGAAATTCCGTGTGATCCTGTCCCCGCAGTCCACCAGAAAGATCTACGAGCTGGGCATCGAGTCCATCCCGAGTGAATCTGAGTGCTACCCGGCCAAGCTGGTGCACGGTCATATTTCCTGGCTCATCCGTCAGGGTGTACGCGATATCTTCTATCCGTGTATCCCCTACGAGCGCAACGAAACTCCGCAGGCAGGCAACCACTACAACTGCCCGATGGTCACTTCTTACGCCGAGAACATCAAAAACAATGTGGAAGAGCTCACTGAGTTTGATGTCCACTTCATGAATCCGTTCTTCGCCTTCACCAACGAGGAAGTGCTGACAAAACAGCTCATCGTAGAATTTGGCAAAGAATATGATATATCCTCTGTCGAAGTGCAGAAGGCAGCACACGCTGCATGGGAGGAGCTTCTGGCATCCCGCCGCGACATGGAGAAAAAAGGAGAGGAAACCATCGCCTGGTTAAAGGAGCATGAGCGTCACGGCATCGTGCTGGCCGGCCGGCCTTACCATGTAGATCCGGAAATCAACCACGGTATCCCGGAGCTCATCACCTCCTACGGTTTTGCGGTTCTTACCGAGGATTCCATCTCCCACCTGGCTGACGCAGAGCGCCCGCTCATCGTTACCGACCAGTGGATGTACCACTCCAGACTCTACCGCGCCGCAACCTATGTGAAGAACAGCGAATGCCTGGATCTGATCCAGCTTAACTCCTTCGGCTGCGGCCTGGATGCCGTCACCACCGACCAGGTACATGATATCCTGACCGGTTCCGGCAAAATTTATACCGTATTAAAGATTGATGAGGTCAATAACCTGGGCGCGGCAAGAATCCGTATCCGTTCCCTTATCGCAGCCTTAAAGGTGCGCCAGCAGAAGCATTTCGAGCGCAAAGTTGTATCCAGCGCTTACAACCGTGTCATCTTTACCAAGAAGATGAAGAAGGACTACACCCTGCTCTGCCCGCAGATGTCTCCCATCCACTTTGAACTGATCGAACCGGCTATCCGCGCCTTCGGCTACAAGATTGAGGTTCTGAAAAATGACAGTAAAAGTGCCGTAGATGTGGGCCTGCAGTATGTCAACAATGACGCCTGCTACCCGTCCCTGATCGTCATTGGCCAGATCATGGATGCACTATTATCCGGCAAATATGACTTAGACCATACAGCCGTCTTCATGAGCCAGACCGGCGGCGGCTGCCGTGCCTCCAACTATATCGGATTTATCCGCCGTGCACTGGACAAGGCAGGCATGCCGCAGGTTCCGGTCATCTCCGTCAATGCCAACGGCATGGAGACGAATCCGGGCTTTACCTTCACCCCAAGCCTTATCACCAAGGCTATGCAGGGCGTAGTTTACGGCGATATCTTCATGCGCGTGCTCTACGCAACACGTCCTTACGAAAAAGTGCCGGGCTCCGCAAACGCGCTGCATGAAAAGTGGAAGGCACGCTGCATCAAGAGTCTCTCCACCCGTTCTGCAAATATGATGGAGTTCGGACGAAACATTAAAGGAATCATCCACGATTTTGATGAACTGCCACGTTTAGACGTGAAGAAACCGAAGGTCGGCATTGTCGGTGAGATTCTGGTTAAGTTCTCCCCACTGGCCAACAACCACATCGTGGACCTGCTGGAATCCGAAGGAGCCGAAGCTGTGATGCCGGATCTGATGGACTTCTTACTTTACTGCTTCTACAACAGCAACTTCAAAGCAGACCATCTTGGCGGCAAGCGCTCCACTGCCCGCCTGTGCAATTTAGGAATCTCCTTACTGGAATACTTCCGCAAGACTGCACGAAAAGAACTGGAAGCCAGCAAGAACTTCACCCCGCCGTCCCGCATCTGGGAACTGGCAGATATGGCAAAGCATTATGTATCCCTGGGCAACCAGACCGGTGAAGGCTGGTTTTTAACAGGCGAAATGCTGGAGCTGATTCACAGCGGTGTCAAAAATATCGTCTGCACCCAGCCGTTCGGATGTCTGCCGAACCACATCGTAGGAAAAGGCGTCATCAAAGAACTGCGCGCATCTCATCCGGAAGCCAACATCATCGCAGTCGATTACGACCCTGGTGCCAGCGAAGTAAACCAGTTAAACCGGATCAAGCTGATGCTGGCCACAGCGCAGAAACAGCTGCTCGCGGAAAATGACAAAGCGATTTCATAAAAATAGCAATTATAGGACGGAACTAATAAAGGTCCGGAAGAGAACGAGACCGCCTTCCTCTATTTTCACATATCCTTGTTTGCATCTTGATATGCTGAAAATCCCGGAAGGCGGTCTCATTCATTTCCTATTGTATTGGCTCCGCTACAAAAGACATGGACTACAACCCATATTCACTCTGCCATAAAATAAAACACTGCCAGAACATTACTATTCCCAAACAGTTACAGCTGCGGGGATAAAATTTTCAGCAGTTCTTCCCTGGTGAGGCTGCCGATGGAAACCTGCTCCCCGGATATAATCTGGTCTGCCAGATCCTGCTTCTGCTCCTGAAGCTTTAAGATATTTTCCTCTACGGTATCTTTCATGATCAGCTTAAATACCGATACCTGTTTTTCCTGACCGATGCGGTGTGCGCGGTCGGTTGCCTGGTTCTGGGCTGCCACGTTCCACCACGGATCGTAATGGATGACAACATCGGCAGCAGTTAAATTCAATCCGGTTCCTCCGGCCTTTAAGGAAATGAGAAAGACCGGTGTATCATCAGTCTGAAATGCTCCGGCCATGCGGATACGCTCTTCCTTCGGGGTTGCCCCCGTCAGTTCATGGAAGGTGATACCCTCTTTCTTTAAGCGTGCTCCGATCAGTTCTAACATGGATGTAAACTGGGAAAACAACAGAATCTTGTGTCCGCCTGCGATACCACCCGTGATCAGCTCCATACAGGTATCGAGTTTTGCAGAACCGCCTTTATAACGGTCAAAGCACAGTGACGGATCACAACAGATCTGGCGCAGCCTGGTGAGCTCTGCCAGCACCTGGATACGCTCGCTTCCATAGGTATCGCCGCTCATCTGCTCCAGTTCTTCCTTTAATGCCAGCGCATGAGCCGTATAGAGCTGCTTCTGCTCATCCTCTGCCATAGAATAAACCACAGTTTCCAGCTTGTCCGGAAGATCTTTTAAGACATCCTTCTTTAAACGCCGCAGAACAAAGGGCCCGGTAAGGCGCCGCAGACTCTCCAATGCATACGTATCTCCGTCTTTAACAATGGGTGCTTCAAACTGCCTGCGGAAGTGGGAATAGGTGAATAAAAATCCCGGCATCAGGTAATCGAAAATGCTCCACAGCTCCGCCAGACGGTTTTCAATCGGCGTACCTGTCAGCGCGCAGCGGGTCTGAGCCTTGATCAGCTTCACTGACTTGGCGCTCTGGGTCAGCGGGTTCTTGATATACTGCGCCTCATCAATGACCTGAAAACGGAACTGGAATGGTTCATAGCAGGTGATATCGCGCTTTAGCAGATCGTAGGAAGTGATGAGGATCTGAGGGTGGCGGATTACTGCTGTTTTCAAGGCTGCTTGCGTAGTTTCCATTCCTGTTTGCACTGCAATGCGCAGAATCTCTTCCCGCTCCGGCGCAGTGCCGGTCACAGTCTGCACCGTGAGTCCCGGCGCAAACCGTTTCAGCTCATTCTCCCAGTTGTAAACCAGGGATGCCGGACAGATGATCAGGGACTGAGACTCCGGATGCTCCTGGGCCTCGGCCTGCAAAAGCGCAATGATCTGGATCGTCTTTCCAAGTCCCATATCGTCTGCCAGAATTCCGCCAAAGCCATTCACATCCAGAGTCTTTAACCATCGGTAACCAGTTTTCTGGTAACCGCGCAGCACCTGCACAAGAGACGCCGGAACCACATAGTCACTGTCCTCCACTGACTTCATACCGCGGACCACCGCCCGAAACAGATTATCCCGGTAAAAGGTAATGCCGCTGCCCTCTTTTAACACACTGTCTAAATAAAGAGCACGGTAGACCGGAACCTTGACAGTGCCGGATAACAATTCTTCCCGCCCAATACCAAGACTGTCTGTCATACGGGCTACCGTCATCAGCCCGTTTTCACCGACATCTAAAAATTCTCCGTTCTTTAAGCGATAATACCTCTTCTTCGGATCGTAGCCGGCCAGGATATCTAATAGCTCGCTCCGGCTCATACCCTCTGCATCCACGTTCAGTTCCAGCCATCTTCCCGATGTCTGAATGCCTACCTTCACCTGCGGTGACGGCAACACGCGGATCTTTCTCGCCGCATCTGTTATCAGGACCTGCCCCAGGGAGATGAATTCTTCCATTCCCTCCGAAAGCAGGCGGTACAATGCTTCCTCGTCATTTCGGATCACCAGATATTCCGACTCGCCATCCCGGTACTGGAAATACCGGGTAATCACCTGACTGATCTTAAACTCCCCCGGCACGTCACGGCAGATGATCCGCGGCACCTTGTCATCATTGAGGGGCGAGAAAGAAAAATCGCCGTAGGACAAAAGCGGTTTCATGGTAATCTCGTCCGGTCCGGAACTGTCAAAGGAGAATTGCGCTTTCAGCTCCTTCGGTCGGTAGCTTTCCAGGTCTACATCGTGGACGGCAAGCTCCGCGTAGGGAAGGATTTTCTGCAGCACACGCTCATAAAACAGCGGAATATCACGCTCCTGAATGTCCAGGGTGTGGCTCTTTTTATCTTTCAGCACCTGCTCTAAAAACACGCCAAGTTCCCGAGATTCATTCTCATCAAGACACACCAGGCTTGTATCGTTGCCCACATACCAGCCCCGCTCTCCGGGAATGCCAAAGAGCTCCTGGTCTACGGAAACGGCAATACCGTCGCGTCCTGCCCGGCAAATCTGTATCGGAAGGCGCATGCAGTCCTGCTTCACCTGCACCGTGCAGTGGGTTCCGTCACCGAACTCCACCTCCAGATTCCGGTTCTCCATCAGCTGAAAGAAACGGTCCCGGTTGGCCCGGTTTAAATTCAGGGTGCGAAGTCCCTGCATGGTGACAAAGGAGCTTTTCCGAAACTGCTCAAAATGCTCCTGATAGACCTGCACCAGCTCCAGCAGCAAGGTGCAAAGCTCCCTGTCCTCCTCCGCAAAAGCGTTCAGGCTGTGATGAAAGGTCAGCTGCTTTCCGTAGGATACGCTGGCCCCCGTACGCACAGCCTCAGCAAAGGCCATCAGGTCCTTTATAATATAAAAACGATCCCGACCCAGTTTGAATTCCAGACTGGCAGAACCGTTTTTTAACATCAGGCGCGGCACCAGCCGAATTTCTGTCTCTTCAGCATCTTCAATGATCTTTGCCACTTCCCGGTTGGTATACTCCCGGATCATGGTACGAATTTCCTGAGACGTGGAGACAGGACGGCCGGAATGCTGCTCCTGTTCTTTTTTCCATTGTTCCCACACAAGCTTTGCGTGCGCGCACATGCCTCTGCAGGAATTTCCATTTACACAAGAACAAGAGTAGTCACGAACCTGACTACCCTTGACATATAAGCTCACCTTATATAAAGTATCTCCGTCCTGGACAGAAGCCCGGATTCCCTGCTCCCCCTTCCAGAACGTGCTGGTGGCGGACTCCGTTATCTTCATAAAGTGCCTCCTTGCGCCTATACATGCCTCAGCTCGATTCCGCTTCGCTCCATCTCGCTGCGCGGGCTTCGCCCTATAGATGCCAGCAAATCCCAAAGGCTCTGCGAGCAAGCTCACTCGCTTTCGGGATTCACTGTCCTCTGCATGTCACTGCTGTAACATCACATTCTAGATGGCGCCTCAAATCCGAGTACCTGGATGCATGCCTCCAGCACGCGTTTTACCAGAGTAATAAGGGCGATCCAGCCTGCCTGGCGCGCTTTGTCTTCCTCTGCCAGGATACGGGTATCGTGGTAGAAGCTGTTGAAGGCATTGGACAGGTCGAAAATGTACTGACAGATCTTGTGAGGTGCGGTCTCTGCGAAGGCGTTCTCCATCACATCGTTGTACTTGGACAGTTCCAGCATCAGGGTCTTCTCCGCGTCGCTGACTGCCGGAAGAATCGTCTCTGCCTTTATACCCGGATTCTGTGCCTCATACTTGCCCAGAATGGATTTGATGCGGACAATGGTGTACAGAATATACGGGCCGGTATTTCCCTCGAAGGAGATGAAACGGTCAATATCAAACACATAATCTTTGGCTGCCTGATTGGACAGGTCACCGTATTTTAAGGCTGCAAGTCCGACAATCTTTGCTGTCTCCTTGGCCTCTGCCTCGTCCATGCTGCGATTTTCCATGATACGGTTGTAAACAGCCTCATCGATATCCGCGATGAGGTGTTCCAGACGCATCACACCGCCCTCTCTGGTCTTAAACGGCTTGCCGTCTTTACCGTTCATGGTTCCGAAACCGATATGGATCATAGGAGTTTCCGGTTTTACATAACCGGCCTTCTTCGCCACACGGAATACCTGCTTAAAGTGAAGCTCCTGACGCTTGTCTGTAATGTAAACATACTTAACCGGCTGAAAATCCTTCTCACGCTGGATGATGGTTCCCAGGTCAGAGGTTGCATACAGAGCAGCTCCGTCAGACTTGCGGACGATACACGGCGGCAGCTCCTTGGAGTCGGTCGGTTCGGTGACGTCTACAACCAGAGCGCCCTGGCTCTCGTATGCCAGGCCTTTGTCCTGCAGATCCTGGATCAGCCACGGAATATACTCTTCCGCATCGCTCTCGCCTTTCCAGAGTTCGAAATGAACATCCAGGTTGTCATAGTTTCTCTTTAAATCAGCCAGGGAAACGTTCATAATGTGCTTCCAGATGGCAGTAAACGGCGGATAGCCTTTCTGAAGCTTAAAGGTAGCAGTCTGGGCGCGCTCCTTAAAAGCCTCGTCCACTTTGGACTTGCCGCTGGCGGTCGGGTAGATGTCTTCCAGCTCACTGATGGTAAATGGTGGCTCAGACGGATACTCTCCGGTGTAATTCTCATCAAAATAAACCAGATCCGGCTTACGGTCACGCAGTTCCTCGATAATGAGTCCCATCTGCAGACCCCAGTCACCCAGATGTACGTCACCAATCATATTGTAGCCTAAATATCGGCCCATGCGCTTTACGCTTTCACCAATAACAGCAGAACGCAGATGGCCGACATGCAGCGGCTTTGCCACGTTGGCTCCGCCGTAGTCCACAATGATGGTCTCACCGTGGCCTTCTTCCTCCACACCAAGCTTCTCTTCCCTGGCCATGCCGTTCATGAAATCAGCAAGATAAGCGGCATTTAAGCGGATGTTGATGAAACCAGGCATCACGGCATTGATCTCGGAAAACATGGTGTCGCCGTTTAACTTCTCTACCACCTCATTTGCAATGTCGATGGGTTTCTTTTTATAAGCCTTGGCTGCAGCCATAGCACCATTGCACTGGTACTCACATAAGTCCGGGCGGTTGGATAAGACAACCTTTGCATAAGACGCATCGTAGCCACAGGCGGTAAATGCAGACTTCATCTCGTCTGCGATCAGATCCAGAATTCTCTTCACCTTTTTCTCTCCTTTGATCTTAGTTCTTCCTTTTATCCTGATGTATTATTATACCTGATTTACGGGTAAAATGCAAGAAAAGGGATCGCACCGCACGGCACAATCCCTTTTCTGTGACAGCTGTTCACACACTATGCAGACAGCCACATCATTTTGCTGCTTCTGTTACGCGATCCACCGGCCATTCTCATCTACAGAATAGCCATCCGGAGTCTGTTCCTGACAGAACATGCTCCCTGCCGGATACTGCACGTGATCATACGGTGCGAAATAATACCATACGCCGTCAATCTGCTGCCATCCGGTGAGCATAGAGCCTTCACCCGGAAGCAGGTAGTACCAGCGTCCGCCGGATAAGATCCAGCCGGTCTGCATAATGCCTTCTTCGTTGAAGTACCACCACTTGCCGCCTCGGTACATCCAGCCGGTCTGGTATCCGCCGGTCTGTTTTGCAAACTGCCAGGTTCCTGCCTCAGTCAGGATCCAGGTTCCCTGGGTTCCGCTCACAACCGGCCGTCTGTTGCCTCCGTATGACGGGAATCCAATCTTTGTGATATTTCCGCCCTTACTTGAAATATTGTAATGGGGAGTTGCAAAGATTTTTGTGTTTCCATCCTTATCGGTAATGGTGAAGGTGTAGCGGATGAAGGTATCGTGGCCGGTTCCGCCTTCCAGGTAGAACGGAGCGCCGCTCATCCACAGATGCCAGGTGTTCTCTCCGCCCTCGGTGGAAATATCCAGCTTATGCTGATTTCCTGCTCCCATCATGCCGCTCTGGGCCTCTCCTCCATTTTTACCTGAGTAATCAAAGGTGTACTCCATGTCTTCTTCATCGTCCACCGCTCCACCCAGGATAAAGGTATCACTGCCATTTCCAGTTCGGATGATAGTCTCTGCCATAGTAGTTACTACGTTAATCCGGTTGTTTCCGCCCGGTACCAGAACAAACAGGCTGCCCGGGATCCGGCTGAACTGCAAGAGCGCACTGTTTGCGCCGCCTGCGATCTTCACACGGTTTCCGAAGAGATCAATCTGCTCATCCTCCATGGTGGTGGTCAGCTTCACGCTGCCCGGTGTAGCTAACGTAAACTGCTGTTTCTCAGAAGAACTTTCCATATCCAGAGAAATATCGGAAGTTTCACTCTCTGAGGTTGCCACATCCAGATTGCCGATCTGATCGGTTACGCGGACATTTACCTGATCCGCGCCGGAAAGCTTCGTGTTCTTTGCTTCCAGGCTTCCGCTGATATCCAGGGTTCCTCCGTCTGTGCGGATTTCCACGGTATCACCGGCCTGCAGACGGTTTTTCACACTGAGGTTTCCTTCATTATCCAGAGCCAGATTTCCGGATACCACTCCGGTCATCTCATTCACGCGGGTCTTTAAGTCTGCGTTGTCCGCTTTTACAACCAGGTGATCTGCTTTCACAGTTGTACCAGCAGATGTCAGGTTTCCGGATACTTCCAGTTCCATATCTGCTGTTGCCTCTGCCTTACTCAGATTCAGGCTTCCCTGATTCTTTAAGTAAATGTTTTCTGCCGTGAGAGCTGCATTCCTGGCCTTAGTCAGAAGCACATTGTCCTTCGCGCCGATATTTCCATCTGCCCGGAGGGAAATCTCCTCTGCTGATACATTCACGCTGTTTTCCTGATCCGGAATACCGTTTACAATATCTCCGGCAGCTGTCAGGGTGATCCGGTCAGCTGCTTTCAGACTGCCAAGCTTCAGCATGCCTTCTGCCCTACTGTCTTTTAACCAGATCTGACGGTCAGTCTCTGCATTTAAAACGCCTTCCGTCTCCGTGGTGATCCAGTGCTCTGAAGATCCGATATTTCCAATGTTTCCAGAATCATCGGCTTTCGCAGTCAGAGTAATATTGCTGCCCCGGAAGTTGGTCTGGTCTTCTTCCTCTTCTGCGAGACCGTTTAACAGATCACCGCCGGTCACAGTAAAGGTGATGTCATTACGGTCATCCTCCGTGCCTGCTTCCACATGGCCGATGGTAAAGGTTCCATTCACATTTCCGGTAATGGTTCCGGTCGCGTAAATATTCACCTGTTTTCCAGCCGTCATATGATTCACCGTATAGTCGCCCTGTACATGGCTGGTAATGCTTCCGTTTTCTGCTTTGATACTCTCAATAGCAGTGCTGCGATCCATGCGTAAGAAAATGCCACCGTTTGCGGAACTTAACTCGGCAATCGGGAGAATTCCTTCGGTTCCGATATCGTGAAGGTTGATGCTGCCGTTGGCCTTTACGATCAGCGCATTCTGTGCCGGATCCAGACTCTTATCCACGATCAGGTTAGTGGTCAGCGCTTTTTCATCCGTTCCAACAGTATCTGCTTCCAGAACAATGTTTCTGGCAGTGACATTAGCCTCAGTGTCCGTGTCTTCCAGACCATTTTCCATAGCTCCGACTGTCTTAATCTTCACGTCACTGCTGTCAGAAGAAACTTTCTTCAGTTTCAAAATCTTGCTGTTATCCTGGATATACACGCCTGTCATGGTTTTCACCTGCAGTTCCAGTTCAGCCTCACTTCCGTAACCTTTCACTTTCAAGTAACTGGTGTCTTCCGCGATCTGCTCTGCGATCATATCCAGTTTCTTGGTTGTTGCATGAACATCATCGTTTCCAATGCTTCCTGCAATTACCTTACCAGCTGCCTTAACCAGAATATGCTCCGGTGCAGTCAGCTGCTTCACAGTTACATTTTTCAGTGCTTCCAGCTCAATGCCCTTCTGTGCTGTCAGATGGTTTACTGTCATATCGTCCAGTACTTTCAGCCAGATACTCTCCGCTGCATCACCATCCAGTGTCGTTCCCTGTACCTTAAGCGTCCGGTCCGCGGTTCCGATGGAGCCATCCACTGCAGTCAGTTTCAGATTTTCGCCGGTCACATCTGCCTGATCTCCATCTTCAGTTCCGGTCATGCCATTTGCCGTGATCTGAATGTCGGATCCGGCTTTAACTCTGCCGATGGATAAAATTCCGCTCTCTCCTGTGTTGTCTAAGTAGATGCTTCCGTTTTCTGCGGCCGCAGTGATGGAGGTTACCTGGGTCTTTAATGGACTTTCTGCGGTTCCAATGCTGCCGTTTGTACTGGTTAAGTCAGCGTCTGCTGCGATCACAGTTGCTGCGGTGTTCTTGCCGATGATGCTGCCTGCTGTCTTAAAGACGATATTACCTGCCGCCTTTAACTGTCCCAGGTTTACATTTCCGGTCAGATCGGTCAGATAAATGCTGCTCCTATCTGACACTGCGCTGAGAGTGCTGTTTCCTGCTTCCACATTCATCACTTTATCGGTGTTTCCGATACTTCCTGTGGTTGCGTGAAGAAGTATGCTGGATGCGGTGATCGCTGCGGTAGTTCCATCTGCTTCATTTGCAATACTTCCAGCTGTCAGGGAAACCGTACCGTTATTTCTGCTGCTTGTGATATTCTTCACATAGGCTGTGCCCTGCTGTGTTACATAGATATCACCCATGGAAATGATTTCCATATTGCCGGAAATATTAGTTCTTAAGTTCTGATCTGCCGTTCCCACTGCACTGCTCTTTAAGATCCGAAGAGCGTCTGCCTTGATGTTGATGTCTGAGTCAAGTGCCTTCACTGCCTTGTCAGTGCTGATCTCTACCACACCATCGGAAGTGATGGAGCCAATGGCCAGCTCCCGGTTCTTTGCTTCAAGATAGATTGGTCCGGTGCTGTTTGCCGCAGTGTTGAATCCCTTCGTTCCAACCGATACACGAATCGGATCTGCGGAAGTACCAAAGTTCTTTGTTATCTGAACGGACATGCCAGCCGCGCTCAGATCCACACTCTGGTTTCCTTGTCTTGTTACAGTGCCGGCCACCAGAGTCAGATCATCACCAGCAGTGATGGTTTCCGTCAGATTGATGTCCACATCCGCATTGCCAAGACCGCGGATTTCTGCATCATTCCCGGCATTGATGCTTCCAAGATCATATGTGCCGAGACTGTCATACTCGTACTCAACGGTCTTACCCTGAGTCATATCAGTTATATCCTGGGTTTTCTCAACGGATTTTACCGTTACACCAACATACTGATTCTTCGTTTCATCATAGGTAATGTAATCATATTCCTTAATTACCGTTCCAGCTTTTACTACTTCATACTTCTTTGTATCCTTGTTGTAACGAATCTGATCATACTCACCTGCATCAGAACTTCCCTCTGCTGGTTTGTAAATCAAAGTGACCTCATCATCCACTAGCCAGAAGGTCTTCGAAAGCTGATCTGTGTAAGTTCCATCAGTCAATGTTTTCAGATACCGGATTGCATCGTCGCTTCCCAGTGTCATGGTCTGCGCCTGACCATTGATCACAACTTTTACCTCACCAGTAAAGTTGCCAGCTTCATCGGTCAGATACTCCGCTGACCGATCCAGTTTCTGATAGTTCACATTTCCATCCCTATCTGTGGTTACCAGATAATACTCAAAACCAGTGGTGTCATACCGCTCTTCTACATGTTTTCCATCTGCTGCCTGATATTCGGTTGTACATGCGGAATCTGTATAATACCTGGTCTTCCACTCACCATTGGCATCTAATTCCGTTTTCTCATACAATGTCTGAGAAATTTCCTGTACTGCCCTGGTGCTTGCTGACACAATATTCAATGCAGTATTCACAGATTCTGTGGTTGTATAGGTCTGTTTTCCAGTTACCGGATCTTCAACCAGAACACCAACCAGCAGCTTCGGCAGATCCATAATCAGGCGTACATTCCTGCAGTTAACAGACTGAATCAGAGCCTTATCTACGTTTCTGATCTTCGCTGCTGCTGCGTTTGCTGCCTTCTCTGCTTCTGCTGTCGTTGTTCCCTGGACTTCAATATAGCGTTTCAGTCCAACCTGGAGATAAACATTGCCTGCTGCATCCACAATCAGTTCCGGACGTTTCAGACTATTATCATCATTGCCCGTTACAAACAGATTCACATGAAGCGGTCTGCCATCAGTTCCTACATTTTCAGCATTTTGAATATTGAGCTTTGCTACATCCAGTTTCGCATTATCTCCAAAGTATACGCTGCCTTGCTGTCCATTGAACAGAACATTTAAGACTGCTGTGTAATAGGAGAACCATCCATCAAAGATTACATTCTTTCCGGTATTGGTTGTAATGGTTACTTCTGGCTGATTGGTGTTATCCACCACATCATCCATCACAAACTTGGAATAATCACTGCAAAGGATGGTGTACGCGCAGCTGTCTGCATCGTACTCTGCTAAAAGATCGATATTTTTCAAAATCAGATTCTTCGCAGAGTTGTTGGTAATATTTAATCTGGTGATCACATTGTTGCTGTGAATCTTCACGGTTCCGCTTACTTTGCCATAGAGTGACTCAATCTTTAAGCTTCCGTTTGCCTTGGAACTGAAAGATTTGATGATGACATTGTCACCATTCTTCTCATAGGTTACATCGCTGTTCGCAATATTTCCATTTTCGTCAATGACAATACTTACGTCCGCATTGCTTCCATAATAGATATTACCATTTAAGATTACGTTGTTTTCAGATTTGTATTCCCCGTTTTCCTTCTTATCGGTTGCACTCTGGAGAATCTTTTCTACTACAATCTCCTCTACCCAGGTGATGACCTTCACGATTGTCTTTGTAATCCACTTGACGATCTTATTCAGAGGCCACGGAAGCTTTTTACAAATCTTTTCGGAAACCTTTTCAATGACATTCTTGGTTCTGGTAACAGTCTGTTTGATAAATTCCGTTACCGTTTCTGCCTTATACTCTGCTTTCTTTGTATAAGACACTTCGCTCTCGCTCTTTGCTGCCGCGCCAATGGCGATATCCTTTGCGTTCATGGAAGAATCACTTCCGTAAATTTCTACATTGCCATAGACTTTTGTGTTATTGGTTGCTGTAGAAATGACAGAACCAGTACCGCCTGCGGTATAGCCATAGCTGTAAGCATTGGTATAAATATCATTGGTCGAAATTGCATACAGAGTCAGTGTCTGACCTGCGTGCAGCCTTACGTTGGTGCCAGTTACTTTTGCGTTTGCTGTCACATTTACCGTCGCGTTTGGCTTAGACTGGGTATTGATGATAGAACCAGTCTCGGAATATGCCGATGCATATGCGTAAATCCGGCCGATCACTGCCTGAATATCCAGGTTTTTCGCCGCTGACAACTCTGTGCAGCTTCCAAGATTGATCAGCGAATTGATAGTCATCCTGTTCACAACATCGGTGGAAATGTGGCTGAGGCCATCTACGGTAAATTTAATTCTGCCGTAAACCTTTGCTTCTGTATTGGTACTTGTTCCAATAAATACATCTCCGGACTGTGCATTCACTGACGCATGGCTGCCGGTAATTCCATTTAAGAACTCTGCCACTGCATTGGCTGTAGTGGTTGCCTCTGCCTTTACGTTGGTTCCTGCTGCCACTCCGCCAGCTCCGCCGTAAGCGGTTAAGTTGGAAGTAATGTCTTTCGCTGACGCATAAATCTTAATATTGCCCTTATTTGCCAGAATCGCGGACGGATAAATCTTAACCCGCACATCATCGGTCACATTCTGAACTGCCTTCGCGACACCTTTGGCAATGATTGCACCTGCGATTGCAGTTGCGTAACCTTTATAAGAGTTATTGGATGCCGCGATGATCACGATTGCGTCACCATCCTGATCTGCATCGATTGCTGTCAGCTTGCTTCCGCTTCCCACTTCCGTGTAAGTCTGATTATTAACTGTGGTGTCATCGCTGACGTCATTGGCTGATCCGCCAAATGCTCCGGAAGATGCCGTCGCTGTGGTGTCTTTGTTGATGCTTGCGGCTGCCTGGATCAGGATATTCTGTGCGGTAATGGTACTTCCGGTTACTCTTGCAGTAGTCTTATTGGTAATCTTCGTGGTGATCTTAGTCAGACCGCCTGCCGCAAAGCCCGCTGCACTGTGTCCGGATGCATTGCCATTTACATCATGCTCATCCTGTGCTACTGCAGATGCCGCTCCGTTCGCTGTGATGGTACTGTTTGCAATCTCAGCTGTGGTTGTAATATCTTCTGTGATTTCCAGGTTCTGTGCAGTTCCGGCTGCCAGAAGTCCGCCTGCGGTTCCTTTGGCAGTTCCTTTTACAGTTCCGCTGTAATCTGCCAGAACGGAGACGTTTCTTGCATTGATAATGGTTGTTCCGGTGATCTGTGCAATAGTCTTGAAGGTATTTTCGATCTTCACCGTAACACCACCCACTGCCGCGCCACCAGCTGCCGCTAAGCCTGCTCCGTTACCGGTTAAACTTCCGTTGGCTTTGCTGAGTACCAGGGCGTCCTCTGTCAGTGTCAGAGTTGCATTAGTTACTTCCGCAGTTGCACTGCCGTCTACAATGATTTCCGAAGATGCACCGGAACCACTTACCAGACCACTGGCTGCTCCTGCATATGCATTGGATTCCAGATTGCCGGCTTTGCTATAAGATTCATCGTCATTTACATTAAACAATGCCCGTACTCTTATATTCTTAGCCTGAATCTTGCCGCCCGTAACAGCCGCCAGCACAACCGGTTTTACTGTCAGTCTGGCAATCGCCGCCTGAACAGATCCGCCTACTGCTGCTGACAAACCATACGCATTTGCTGTTGCAGTTAAAATACTGTGGGCCAGAATATCGTAAGTACCCTTTGATGCTGTTACATTGGCTCCACTTGCTACTTTTGTTGTACTTCCTACCTCTACAAGTGCAAGAGTCACAGATCCTGTTGCTCCATAACCTACACCTGCTGCTGTGGTGGTTGCTGTAGAGGTAATATTCTGATTTGCATTCAGTTTCACATTGCCATTGATAGATGCCAAACTGCTGCCGCTAAGTACTTCTACGATGGTTGTTCCAGTTACTTTTAATCTGGCTGCTGCCATTCCAGCGGATGCCCATCCACCAGCATAACCGTCTGCTGTCGGATTTGCAGTGATGATTAACTGTGCTGATACGTTAACTCCGGACTTACCATTTAAAGAACCGGTGCTTCCGATCAGAACCTTCGTTGTTCCGGTCACATCCATGTAAGCTACGGCTGCGCCCAGTCCGATGACTCCTGCGGAACCTGCTGCCGCCTTAAAGGCATTGCTGGTAATCTGGTTCTCTGCGTTGATGGTTACGGTGCCACTTGCATTGATAGTTCCGTTGATCTCTGCCTGAACCGTGCCATTTAAGATTGCAATGGCTACTGAACCGCCTGCTGCCAAACCACCTCCAGATACAGAACCTGCATATGCGGTTACTGCGGTTGTGTCTGCTGCTTTGATATTGGTGTTGCCTGTTAAGGTGATCACAGTTCCAGAACCGATTCTCGCCGTTGTTGCATTGGCAGTTTCTCCTGTGAAGTAACCTGTGATATCCAGTTTCAGGCTTTCGTCAGTCAAACCATTGGCATTATTCAGAGCCTCGTTAATGCTGCTCTGGCTATTGGAACTTACGTTGTTCGTGTCATCACGCTTCATAGCCGTCTTTGCATCATCACTCTGCTTGCTGCCAACCAGAATTACCAGTACACTGCCGGATACAGCGCCGACACCTGCGGAACCTGCAACTACATAAGACGTAATGTCCCGTTTAGAGTTTGCTGTCAGATTCAGGTTCACTGCTGTAATACTGCCGTTTGTTCCAATCTCTGCCAGAACGGTATTCTTGAAGATCAGAACTGCTGCTGCACCGCCCACAGCTGTTCCACCGCCGGATAAGGTACCTGCTGTCATATTAATAGTTGCAATATCTTCTGCCAGAACGGTTAAATCACCGTTCAAAATGATATTTACGTTGTTGCCAATTCGTGCGGCTGAATCTGCATTGGCAATGATCAGGATCAGGGATCCGCCCACTGCAGTGCTTCCGCCAGTTGCTGCTGCCACCACACCGGTGATAGTTTCTTTGGATTGTGCATTCACATTCAGAGAACCGGCTTGGATGGATGTGTCATCCAGCACTTCCGCCTTGGTATGGCTCTTGAAGATGATGCTTGCTCCTGCGCCGCCCACTGCGACTGCGCCGCCAGATACGGATGCCGCACCGGAAGTAATGTACTGCCAGTTGATGGCTTTTACATTGACTGCTGCTGTACCTGCCTCAATAGTTCCGCCAAGCTGGCTGGTTACGGTATTCTCTGTGTAGAGAACGGATGCGCTTCCCGCGCCGCCTGCCAGACCGCCTGCTAAGCTGGTTGTCAGAAGGAATATATTGTTATCGCTGACTGCCAGGACGTCAACTCCGCCTGGTGCATAAACCGTACCATTTAAGATGGCCTCTACGGTCTTCTTTAAATAAGTCACTACGATGGTTCCCGTTGCTCCTGCGATACCGACTGCCGCACCACCAGCTGCCGTGTCAACCTCCGTGGAATCCATGGCAATGACCTTCACACTGGAACTCCGTGTTACGTGTTCCCGGCTGTTCTGATTGATTCTCGCTCCGGTATCTACTTTTGCCCGTATTACCGTATCAGAAACAACTGTGGTAGAAGCAATGGATCCCGCTGCGCCAGTACCTGCAGAACCAGAAGCAGTGATTGCCATCAGATTATTGGTGTTAAATGCTCCGATGAGAACGCCGTACTGAGTCGCTTTCTTGCGGTTTCTCTTCCGGTCGCCATCATTGCCATCTAACTCGCCGGTATAGAAAGTAATACCTGTCGTTCCATAAGTATCTAACCGAGCCAGTTTTCCAACCAGTGCCTGAACCGTATTGCTTGCTTTCACAACCGCTACACCTGCCGCGCCGCTGACGGATACTCCGGTTGCGCTGATGGCAGTATTGGCTGATCCTGCAATCACATACAGATTCTGGTTATCTTCTGCCCAGATTGCGATGCTGCCGTTTGCAGTCAGAATGGTAGCTGCAGTATTGGCTTTCACCTCTGCTGTAGTCTCATTCTTTATGATGATCGTAGAAACTGCTCCGTTCACAGCACCTGTTGGTGTTGCACCAACTGCCGCACCGGCACTGACTACAACTACCACATAGGCTTCATCACTGATTGCCTTGATGATGATATTTCTTCCGCTGGTTAATACTGCGCCTTCATCTACATAGGCGCTGGTCACCTTCTGGAAGGTAATGGTATCGTTGGAGATGCCTGCACTGACTGTGCCGCTGGCGGCTATATTACCTGCCACATCCTGAATGGAAGTGGTATCCACTGCGATCACCAGAATATCACCATTGTTCTTTGTTGTAACTTTTGCATTCTTTCCGATCCATGCTTTGGTCTCACTGCCAAATACTAATACATTGACAGAACCAACTACCGATACGGCTCCGCTTGCTGCTCCGCTGACTACCCAGCTGCGGATCTTCTGGGAAGATTTCGCACCTACTAAAACGCCAGACTGAGCAGACTCATTGGACTTAGAAGACACATAATCGGTCGTCGTATCCTTATCATTTAAGTTCTTATAATTCTCATTTACATCAGAAGTTGCTGTGCCGTCTGCAAAGTTTACATTTCCTCTGTTTGCATTGGCAGTAACGACTGCACCATCACCAATATAAGAATGTGTCTTGTTAGAGAAAACAATCACATTGGTAGCCACACCAATTCCTGCTGCGCCACCGCCGCTTACGCTTCCGTTGATCACCCGGATGTCCTGAGCACTTTCTGCCAGAACGATCACGTTGCCATCTGCGTATACGTTTGCATTCGGTGCGATATAAGCAGCTGCCTGCTCGCCAGCTTTGATGACTGTGATGGTTCCTGCCACGGATGCAGAACCAGCTGCACCACCGCCGCTGGAAATGAAGTTCGGAATCTCTAAAATATTCTGTGCGTGAACTTTGACATTTCCTTTATCAGCTCTTACCGTACCGCCAAGTCTTGCCTCTGCAGTGCCCTTGATGATCGCCAGATTCATGGAGATACCAACGGATGCTGTGCCGCTTCCGCCTGCTGCTCCTGCAATTGCATCTAACTTTGTCTTTTCTGTTGCTTCTACAGTAACATCGCCGTCTGTTGCGGTTGTGGAACCACCATCGCCAATGCCTGCATATGTCTTATCATCTACAGAAGCGCTGGTAAAGTATCCGCTGATCAGAGACTTGTTCTCTTCTTTCAGTCCGGTGATGATGCTATTTGCCTCATCCACATACTGATTATTCTGGTCGCCAGCGCCAACTGTCTGACCATAACCATGATTTACTGCCGCCTGGCCACGCTTTGATGCTTCATCACTTGCTTTGTCAGAAGAATTACCGCCGCCGTTTGTATTGGCCTTGTTGGCGTCGCTGTCTGCAGTTGCAGCGCCAATGGAAAGTACCAGAATGCTTCCGTTGACACTTGCAGTTCCGCCTGCACCTGCCATGACAGCTTTCGCTGTAATGCCGCGGTCTGACGCTGCCTGAACTAAGATTGCCTTTGCAAGCACTGTACAATTGTTGCCAATCATTGCAGTTACGGTATTGCGGTAAATCGCAACTTCAATCGCTGCTCCGATTGCCGCAGTTCCGCCAACAGTTACATTACCTGTCTTCAAATTCAGGCTGGTTGCATCTTCTGCTTTTACTGTGATCGTTCCATTCTCTGCTTTCAGAGTACATCCGTTTCCAACAATTGCCTGTGTGGTCACATTCATGACTAACACTGCGAAGGAACCGTTCACGGCTGCTGTTCCGCCTGCGCCCGCACCAATCACCGTCATATCGATGGTTTCTTTGGATACTGCACAGATCAGAATATCGCCACTTGCTGCAATTAAGGTTGCACCTGGACGAACCTCTGCAAGAGTTTTGCCCTTGAATACGATGGTTCCCACCGATGCGCCTGCTGCCGCCGTTCCGCCGCCCTGAATGGATGTTGCGGAAAGCTGCAGGTACTGATTGGACTCTGCCTGAATGGTAATAGTTCCAGCTTTTAAGGTTCCGCCAACACTTGCGGTTGTAGTATCCTGAAGAACGATAACCGATACGGTTGCTCCTACACCGGCGGTTCCGCCTGCTGCTGCGCCAATGACATTGGCGTAAATCTGATTGTCGGAATGAGCCAGAACTACAATTGCATTTTCTGCAAAGATCTGTACTCCATCACCAATTCTTGCTGTGGTTTCTTTAATTCCTGTGTAGACAACCACTGCACCGGAGACACCTGCTGTTCCGCCGCCTGACGCCGCACCACCCGAGACACTTTCTACGGTGTCATTGGATGCGATGACATGAACGCCGGACTGCTGATGCGCTCCCTGACGGCTGCCCTGATTTATTCTGGCATTTGCATTGATAACCGCCTGGGCTTTCGCCTTTTCTACTACGGTTACTGTTGCAATGCCGACACCTGCGCTGGATCCGCCTGCTCCGGTAACTGCGATCGCGTGAATATTGGTTGTGTTGAAAGCACCAATGATGATGCCGTTGATGGTCATCTGGTTATGTTTTCCGCGTCTGGAAACCACATTGCCGCTGGTGCTGTCTGTTGTAATTGTCAGCTTGCCAAAATTACCGCTGACACTGTTCTTGCCAAGAGCATCCAGTGCAGCGCCAATTCCTGCTTCTGCCCATGTTCTGTGAGTATCCGTAATCACAATCACACCTGCGCCAACACCTGCGCTTCCAGCGCTGATTGCTGCAGAACCTGCTCCGGAGAGGATGGTCTGCTCTGCTTCTGCGGTTACCTGGATACTGCCATCTGCAGAAATCACAGTTCCTGCTGCGTCTGCGTTCTCATTGTTGCTGTCTGGAGTTCCGATCAGCGCGAATACGTTCTGTTTTGCTACAATCACTGCTACAGAACCATTCACTGCCGCACTGGAACCACCGGCAGCTCCGATCACCAGATCTATCAGAGTATCATCACTCTTTGCAGAAACGATCACGTTGCCGCTATTGCTGGTGGTAATCTTTGTTCCCTTGCCAACACCTGCGTAAATCAGTCCCTGATATACGATAGTATCGATGGAAGCTCCAACAGCTGCACCACTGGTAGATAATCCCAGGCTGCCAACGATATCAATGATATCGGTACTGCCCAGAGCAATGATCTGTACATCGCCGTTGGCATTGATCACGGAATTCTTACCAACCGCTGACTTCACCGTGTCCCCGACAACTACCACTGCTGCAGAACCGGTTACCGTTGTTCCGCCTGCGGATACGCCGCCGCTGATGACGATGTTGATAAATTTCTTATCTGATGCTGCTGTTACAGCTACATTGTTTCCATAGATCGTTGCATGGTCACCAATCAGTGCCTGAGTCTTTCCATCTGCAATCACATCTGCATTGGAAAGTCCAACTGCTGCACCGCTTGCAGAACCGGCAAATCCGCCAGCCAGAACCACGTTGATCATGGAATCTTTCGCTGATACAGTTACATTGCCGCGGCTATTTGCGTTACCGATCTGTGTATAATCGCCAATCTTCGCCATAACATCGTTGCTGATGACGATGACGCCGATGGAACCAGATACAGATGCGCTCTTGCCGCCGCCTAAACCAATGACAAAAATATCATTCTTTTCTGTCGCATCTGCACTTACAGTCAATCCGCCAGGAGCGATAATCGCTGCATAATCACTGCTGGTTCCGTCTGCGATCTCTGCCAGAACCTTCTTTAAGAATACGTTCACCTGTACAGAACCGCCGACACCGGATTTTCCGCTGCTGATTGCCGCGCCGCCGGAAACGATCACGATGACAGTCTTGCTGTTTGCAGTTACAGACATCGCATTGACGTTATAAGTTCCGGTTCCAGCTCTTGCAACGGTACTGCCCCTGATCACATTGACTGCCGGGCTGACTGCTGCTGCCACACCATTGCTTCCAGCTGCCGCTCCATTGACGATCACTGCCACGATGGTCTCTTCGCTGTCTGCACTTACGGTTAAGTTTCCGCCAGCCGTAATGTTTGCGCCATTGCCAATCTGTGCCAGAGTATTGGTATTGACCACGATCACGCTGACAGAAGCACCGATTCCGTGTCCGCCAGATGCCGCGATACCGCCGGTAATTCCGGTATAGCCAAGTCTGGATGCTGCGGTTAATTTTACGTTACCCTTCGTTTTAATGGTTGCGTTTTTGCCAATCTCTGCGGTTACGTTGTTTCCATTTACGAAAATGTTAACAACACCTTCTCCCGCAGCCTGTGTTCCATTGCCTGACTTGGAAGAAGAAGCCGCTGCTGCTACCAGAATCGAAGTCAGATCCAGTTCACCGGATGCGCTGATAGTCACATCGCCATTGCATGCCCCATCGTTTGCACCAGTAACCTTAGAATCTTCACCAAGTCCTGTATAGACTTCAGAATTATGAATGATGGTATTGATGCCAACACCGGCACTCTTGCTGCCGCCATATGCCACGGAACCTGCGATGGTCACTGCATTTACTTTGGAAGCTGCTTTGACGGTCAGACCATCGGTCAGAATCAAAGTTACATTCTTGCCAACCAGTGCTGCCACATAATCATTGATCACCAGAACCGTAAAGGAACCTGCTCCGGTAAATTTTGTATTCTCAGCAGAAGCTGCTCCGCCGACGGCTTCCAGGTAGTAGTTATTATTGGAAAGAAGATTCCAGAGATCCTTTACTACACTGGCAAGATCAGATAATTTCAGGTCTTCAGAACTCTGTGCATCATCGGTTGTATTGATCTCAACCTTACCATCTTTGATCTGAGTGGAACCAGTTTTGATCACGCCATTGATCTTGATGTTTCCGCCAATATCATCAGCACTTGCACTTACCTGCTGTTTCTCTGCATTGACCAGAAGACTCTTTGCTGTGATCTGCGCATTGTCACCGATCTCTGCAGTTGTCTTGTTGTTCACATAGATCATGGCATAAGATGCGCCAATTCCTGCTGTTGTAGAACCACCTGCGGATTCGCTGGTCTTTCCGCTGCCGTTCTGCTCATTGAACTTGCTGCTGGTTACAGATGCGCCCCATGCCCGGGCTGCCAGTTTGCTCTGCTCAATGGCTTCTACTGTTACATCGCCATCGGAATAAATTACTGCGTTATTTCCAGCTTTTGCAATTGTTTCTGCATTTGATACAATCAGTGCTACCGCGCCTGCTGCTGCCGCACCACCAGCTGCAGAACCATTTGCTGCTCCGGCAATGGCTTCTGCACCAAGTCTGGTCCTGTAATCCTCATCCATATTGTGTCTGGTGATTGCCCGGATCAGCACATTGCCAACTTTCATATTCTGAGTTTCATCACCCAGATTGCCAGTTAATTCTGCTAAAGTCTTACTGTTATTGATCACCACTGCCACACCAAGAGCAATGGAGGTTTTCTTAGAAACGGCCGCTCCGGTTGCCAGCATCTCAAAGTTGTCAAGGTTCTCTGCTTTGATGGTAACTGTTTTAGCCTTCTTCACAGTACCGGATACTCTTGTGCTTACATCGTGGGATACGATGGAAACGCCGACTGCTGCTGCCACGGATACCGGATTTTCCTGATTGGTTATGGTTCCGGTCTTGCCGCTCTGAGCATCCTTCTTTGCATTTGCCGCATTGGCTGCATTCGCTCCTGTAGTGTCGGTTGAACCACTGTCCACAGAATGCTCGGAAGTCTTCACATCTGCTGCCGCCAGGACTTTGTTGGAAAGACTGGTATCAGAACTGGTCTTGTTCTTATCCTCAGCGTTCAGCTTGCTGTCGATCTTCTCGTTTACTTTATTATCAGAAGAAGTATTGCTCTTTCCAGAGTTGTTATTGTTTTTCTTAAATGCTGAACCATCTAATATAGAAGCAATGGTTGCATTGTACTTCTTCTCGTAACGGGATAAATCTACACCAGACGCCGTTGCGTACGCTTTTGCCAGATCCTGTGCTTTGGCAATGGCATGTACGGTAAAGTTTCCGTCAACCGATGCAGTTCCTGCCAGAAGTGCGCTGACTTTCTCTGCCACCAGGTTTACGGCTACGGAGGCACCGACTGCTGCGTTCTTCGCTTCCGCATCGCCCTTTGCGGTGGTCTCCGTCTTAGAGACACTCTCTGCGTAAATATCCAGATTGCCACCGGTATCAACAGTTGTTCCGCTGCTGATCTCTGCGTTTGCATTGCTGCTTACCAGAGATACAGAAACTGCTGCGTCCAGGGAATCATACTTTCTATCAGCCTTATCAGAAGTACTCTTGCCATCGGCATCTTCGTATGCATCATTACCAGCTTCCACATAAGTTTCCATTTCACTGTTGATCACAGATTTCACAGCGAAATTGCCTGCTGTTTTAATATTGCCGCCTGCAACTTTTGCATCTGCCGTTGTGTCCGCAATGGTCAGTCCGAAGGACGCGCCTACGCCAACACTCTTATCACTTCCGCCAGAGCTGCTTCCGCTATTGCTGCCGTTTCCGGTACTGCCGCTGTTTCCGGTACTGCCGCTGTTTCCGGTGCTGCTGCTGTTTCCAGATTCTGCTCCCTCAAGGTCTGTGCTTGCACCTGCCTTGGTGGTAATCTTCTGGTTCACCTTTGCTGTCACACTGCTCTCCTGACTGCTTTGTGCTGTCAGGTTTCCATTCACGTTTGCAGTATAAGCAGTATTAAAAATATTGATTGCAGCCGCTCCGGCTACGCCTACGTTGGAAGCACCTGCACCGGAAATACTGATCACTTCGATGGTATTGGCTGTTTCTTTTCCGCTACTATCAGTCGGCATTCCTGCACGAACCAGGAAATAACCGGTCTTGTGGCTTCCGGAAATCTCTGCCCGGTTCACTAAATTACCGACCAGAATTGCTACGCTGACGCCTACACCATTAGTGCTTAAAGTGGAAGATGCATTGGCTTTCACAGTTACATTGTTGTGTGCCAGGGCAATCACTTCCAGCTTACCACTGGAAACTGTATCTGCTTTGACACTGGCTACAGTTTCATCATTCCATACTTCCACTGCCACAGCCGCCGCTGCGGTTACTTTTCCTTCGGTGGTCTCTGCGGACTGTGGAGTCTTTGACTCTGTCTCAGAGATTCCATCCGTACCGGAACCGACTTTTTTGCCGCTTGCCAGTGCCTTGTTCACCAGATTATCCGGCGATTGCGGATCACTGTCATCACTGCTATCAGAATTGCTGTCATCTTCACTCGGTGCATCTGCTCCATTGGCACCGGCAATGCTGATGGTCTCTGCCGAGTTTCCGCTTTCTGCTTTTACACTGATGTCCTTTGCACCTGTCACCTTACGGTTCATGTACGCATACTGATGAAGCTTTCCTGCGGATACGGTCACGGCTCCGCCCACTGCCACGCTGCTGCCTGCAGCCTTTCCGCTGGCCCTGGTGGATTTCTTCTTATTTGATTTTGCGTAGACCGTCAAATTTCCGACCAGTGCGACTGGCTGACTGTTCGCTGCAACCTTTGCTCTTGTGGTTCCATTTAAAATGTTTACTACAACCACCGGAACGATTGCCTTGCCTCCGGCTGCTCCGGCAATGGCTTCCACAGTAATCTCACCCTCAGATTCTGCTTTCACGGTCAGGGAGTTAAACTTGTTGCTGTTTCCTGTTCCGTTTACTACTGTCGTCTCTTCCAGATCTGCGGTTGTAGTATTGCTGACTACACCAACACCAATTGCCGTTCCGACACCGGTGGACTTTGCAAATTCTTTCTGGGAATCATCGGATCCGGCTTTTGTTGCTGCGTTGCTCTTACTGCTCGCTGTAATAGAAAGATCTCTTTCTATATTAATAGTCGCCTTGCTGATGTAGGCATTTGTAATGTCATTTACTACATTTACTGAAACAGCTCCGCCCAGTCCAAAATTGCCCGAGTTAAATCCTGCTGTTGTACTTACAGAAGACAGATTATCGTAGTTCCTGGTTTCTGTTTTTGTTGTTCCATTTTCGTCCACTTCCACCTGGACACTCTGTCCGCCTGTAACTGCCGCAACTGTAAGATCCTGTGCGTTGATCGTTGCATTTGAAATATAAGCTTCATTGCGGTTATTCACAACTCCAACTCCGATTGCCACGCCTGCTGAAATGTTGGTACCACTCTTTCCGGAGGTATCACCATTGGCTTTCATAGTGATCAGCTGCTTTAAACCTTTTACTCCATTGGTGTTGTTTGCTGTTAAAGTAATATACATGGTATATACTTTGTAAGTAGTTCCATTTTTTGTTTCATCCGTAACTTCGATTCCTGTCATATCCTTCGGAGCAAAACCGAAACTGCCTGGAAGTATGAATACCAGCTTGTATTTTCCTGCTGTTAATTGCTGATTTCCATTTATTGACTGGTCTTCATTCTGTGTGGCTCCGTTTGTAAATTTAATCAGTCCGTCTTTGTCCAGGAATGTCTGATTATATGGATTGCCGGTATCTGTCTGACCGTCCTGTGTTACTTTCGTCAGAGTTGCCGTTACCGGAAGTGTGGTAGATCCATCTTCTGTCACTGCCGCAAACCGGAATTCATTGTCATCCGCGTCATTCTCTAATCCGCTTGGAATGGTAGAAGCATCTGCAACCGTTGTATTATTGGAAACTGCGTTTGCGAGCACTTCTACTTTTCCGCCGGCATTAATTGTGCCTGTTGTTGTAATAGATGCTTCATTTGTGGAATTTACAATTGTTACTGCGATTGCTCCAACCAGCTGATTTTTAGTATTACTTGTCTTTGCCAGTTTCACAATTCCGTTATACCCTTTTCCGGAAGCAATCTCGATTACCTGATCTGCCGGAACTGCATAACCACTCGGTACAATGATGGTTATGGTATAGGAACCATTCGCAAACTCCGTTCCTTCATAAACATTACTCTTATCCAGTGTCCAGAGTCTTGGAGCTGATGCAGTCCCTTCGTTTGGCGTAATCTTTACGGTAACGCCTGTTACATCTTTTCCAGTTGTGTCTTTAAATGTAAGTTTGATTTTATTGCTGATTTCTTTTTCTGCTTCTTCAAAAAGGCTTCCCACTCCGCTGTCTTCGCCGCTGGCTGTTTCCAGAGACTCGCTTAACTTGCCTTCTACTTCATCTTTGTGGAACCAGCTGCTGATCTTCGTCTTGGCATCAGAAGCCATCTCGCTGCCCTTCTGTTTCAATCTAGTAGTCAGCTGAATGTTTTCCAGGGAATTGTTGATGATTCCAAGGATCGTATTCAAAGCTGTTTCCTTTACAGAAGAATTTTTCTCCTCCGACTTTACAGATTTTACAGTGGTGCCATTCACTCCATGCTGCGTGGAGGAAACCTTCAGGTTTTCTACTTTTGTAACATTGACATTTCCGCCAATATTTGCCATGGTGTCATAATTGATCACCGATACACCTGCAAATGCTCCGCTCTGGCTGGAATTGGTTTTCTTTCCCAGCGCATTGGTTGCTGCTGCAGCATTGCTTTCTGCCACCAGAATCAGGTCGCCGCCTGCAGAAATGCTGTTCTGTCTTGTACTATCAATACTTACTTTAGTAGTTCCGCCGATGACAGAAACGCCAACTGCAATATTTCCTGCTTTTGCATCTGCATTTACATCCGATTTGATCACGGATTTTGCTGTCATCTCAATGTTTTTGGTGGATCTGAAATCACTGTTCTTTACCAGAACTGCTGAAGAAACATTCGCTACATTGACTGCCACTCCAATGCCAACACTCTTCGTGCTCATGGTCAGATCATTCATAGAAGATAAGGTGATCGTATCTGCGGTAAAACTGCAATCCTCAATCTCAATGATGGTCTCGATATTTTTTACATTTGCCAGGTATCCGTCGATATCCTCAATCTTGTCATTGACGGATGACCATACGCCTGAATCACTGGTATCTGCATCGACCTCTTTTCCTGCCGATGCGCTGTCCGCCGCTGAAGATGCTTTGTTTGTCGCTGTAATGGTGATCTCGGATCCCTTGTCTTTATCGTCCGTATCACCACTGGCGACAATTGTCATATTTTTTATGCCGACATATGTCGTATCCGAATCATACACCTTCTTGACTACATTCAGGAATACATCCCCCGCTGTGGCGGAGCCGGTATCCTGAGCGGTAAGCTTCAGTTCTTTGACTTTCAGCGTCACGTTCTGACTCGGCTTCAATTCAATCTGCTTAGCAATCAGTTCCATAATGGCTGTTGCCAGATCCAGGACTTTATTCTCTGTATTCACTGGATCCCGGAAGCTGATCTTCGTCTTTGAAGCGATCTTTACTGAGGTGATGTTTGCATTCGTGTAGGCGGTTTTCTTTGTTGCTGCCCCACTCTTCACGATAACGGTCAGCTTTGAGTTATCACCGATGGAAATTTCAATGGCTTCATCACTTCTGACATCAATTGCCGTAGAGTTTGCATCCTCCACTTCCAGCTCATTCGCTGCCTGCACTGCAGGAGCTGCTTTCGGAGCCGCCTGTGCTGCAATCTCCTGCTTCTGCTCTTCCGGTATCCCTGCGGCAGTTTTTTCTTCAGCCACAGCTGTCTCCGGCGATTCCGGTGATTTCGCATCGACTGCACCTGTCTCCGGCGATTCCGGTGATTCCGCATCGGCTGCACCTGTCTCCGGCTGACCGGCTTTGGTCTGTTCCGCTCCATCCGGATTTTCTCCAGCGCCCACTGTATCTGTTCCAGATGTTTCAATGCTGCTGTCCTGGCCTTCTCCAGACATTCCCGTGTCCTGCTGTGTATTTCCAGCGTCTGCACGGTTCTTATCTTCCGAATCTGCACCAGAATTCACGCTTCCGTCAGAAACGCTTCCCTGCTCCGGTTCCTGTATATTTTCTGAACCTGTTCCAATTCCAGGATTACTCTTGTCTGTGGAATTCTTGTCATTCTCAGAACCAGTGCCTGTCTCAGAAGTGCCGCCAGACTGATTTACAGATTCAGATCCTTTTCCGGAATCAATTTCCGAACTGCTTCCATCCTCAGAGTTTCCACTGTTATCTTCCGAGCTGCTTTCACTATCAGAACTGGTACTTTCGGAACTGCTGTCTCCAGACGAGCTGTCTCCGCTGTCTCCGGAATTTTCCCCGGCTTCGCTGCCGCCGGAACTGCCGCCGACTTCAGAACTTCCGCTGTCACCAGAAGCATCCCCGCTTTCGGAACTTCCGCCCCCGCCAGAGCCTCCTCCGCCCGAACTGTCACCGGCCTCAAAGCTTCCGCCGCCAGAATCTGCGCTGTCTCCGACCGCAGCATCCTGACTGCTTTCATAGCCGGAATCTGCAGTGCCGCCGGCCGCATAAGAAACCGATGTCCCTGTAACTGCCATACACAGTCCCAAAACCGCGATCATTCCTTTTGCCCGTTTCATGGTCTTTCGGTACTCTAACATTGCCTTTTCCTGTATACCCATAGATTCGCCATTCCTTTCTAAACGTAACTGACTCGTCCTTTTTACTATATGTATCCGTAGCTTTTATGTTTTCTGACTTTTTTGTCATCCTTTGGAAAAATACAGTTTTCTACTTTGATTATACAGAAATAGACTTCTTCATTCAATGTTTTCTGCATGAAAGGCATGAATATTGACATCGAAAACTTATTTTTGAAATTTTCCTACTGCAGCCGCTCTAACAGCATTTCTCTGGTTTCCCGGTACTTCTTCACCGGAATTGGAATCCGCGTCCCGTCGATCAGTACCACCTCATATTTCTTGATCCGGGAAATGCACTCCGTGTTGATAACATAGCTCCGGTGCACTGCCGCAAACCTCTCATCTGCTTTCTCCTGAAACTCTGTTAATGTCATACGCACTGGTATTTTCGCTCCGGAAAGAAAAGCAATGATGCTTATGCGTCCGCCTGCCTCCACATAAAGAATCTCAGATAAAAGAAAGATGTGTTCCCGGTCCTCCAGATCTGCAGCCATCAGCTTGGTTTTATCTGTCAGTGTACTAAACCGGCGCATTAGATATTTATGCGCCATTCTGCCCATGGTGCTGGGAAACATCTCATCTCCCACTGTTTTCAGTTCGCCCAGCGGATTGGAAATATGCATATGACAGATTTTCAGTTTCCCATCTCTCTGCTCCCAGACAAACGTGCAGCGTTGCTGCACCTGAAGGAAAAATTCCACACGCTCATCAGTCGTGACCAGATAACGCCCTGCCACCGTACAGACATTTCCACTGTTTTGCACTACAAAAAAATCCTGTTCCATTAAATGGCATGGTTTTAAATCCCGCATAGTACCCCGCAGATCTTCCGCAGTCGCTTCCCTCCCGACAATAAACTGCTTCTGCAGTGTCCCGGTCCATAATACATCCTCATCACAGTAAGACAGTACCAGTTCCGGATTCAGCTGCCAATACTGCATCAGGCACTCCCGCGTCAGTTCCAGTGCCTCCTGCGCCACCTTTTTTTGCATAAGCATTTCTCCTCTCTGTCCTAAAAATCCGCTGTTGTTGTCATAAATTATAGCATTTTGCCAGCTCTAATGTCAAAATTTTGCTATTTTTATTGAGTTTTTAGATTACTTATGATACTCTGAGGTTATTAATCCATAATTTTAACCCTTATGAACCTGCATAAGAGAAAGGGGCATTTATGAAACATCATTCTACAGGCCGCCGCGGTCTTTTCTTTAAAATCAACGCACGAAAAAAGGGGATTGCCTTGATTCTCATTGTATCTCTGGCGCTCCCCTACGTGTCCACTGCATTTCTGGAACAGTATGAACAGCACCGGTCGCATCAGGCAGCCGAACAGCTTCAGGAAAAGCTGCAGCTGTCACTGGACGAGCAAAATGCTGCCCTGGATCATTTTTCTGAACTTGTGACCCAGAGCAATTATGATGAAGCACTTGATGAAATCAATCATCTGCTTGCACTGGACAGCGCTAATCCCCAGTATTACCTGAAACGAGCCGGACTTTATGTCCTGTTAAACCGGTCCGATGAAGCCATGGCCGATCTGGAAACCACTATCCGCCTGGCCCCGGATCTCTACGATGCAAGACAGCTCCGGGCACAGCTTCTGGAGGAAAACGGCAAATACGCCGAAGCCCGTACCGACTACGAAACCATGTACCAGATTGATCCATCCCAGACGGATGTACTGATGTACATCGCAGACTGTTACCAGCAGCAGATGGACTACGAAAATGCCATCACCGCTTACAACAATGCGGAAAAAGCACTCCCGGAATATGCCGATGCAATTGCCTATGCCCGCGGTGTCTGCCGTTATTCCCTTGAAGATTTTGAGGGTGCTCTCGCCGATTTTCAGAAATATGCCGTCGCAAAGCCAGAGGACGGAGAACTGAATTTCCTCATTGGCTCTTCCTACATGAACCTGGAACAGGAAGAAGCCGCGGAAAGCTATCTCCGAAAAGCCTATGAACAGGGTGCTTACCTGGCTGAATGCAATTTCTACCTTGGTTCCATCAGCATGAACCGGGAAGACTATAAAACGGCTATTCCGTATTTCACTGCCGCAATCGAGGGAAACTGCTTTGCGGATTTTGCCTTCTACAACCGAGGAGTCTGCTATCTTCATACAGATGAAGCCAGTCTGGCCAAAGCTGATTTTGAGTATGTGATGGAACATTCCACGGATTCTCAGCTCATGTCCGATACCAAAGATATCCTGGACCAGCTCAGCCGATAACCCGCGGCAGGACCAAACACCAGTCCGGATGCAGCAAAAATACCGCAAAAGCCCCTGCTAATCGCGGCAAAACACGGCAAAACACGAAAAAACAGTTGAAAAACAGCGGTTTTTAGTATAGAATATAGTAGATTAATCGCGAGTACGCAAATTCAAGGAGGAATATCACATGATTTCAGCAGGTGATTTTAGAAACGGCATTACCCTGGAAATCGAGGGTAACGTATACCAGATCGTAGAGTTCCAGCATGTAAAACCGGGTAAGGGTGCTGCTTTCGTAAGAACCAAAATCAAAAATGTTATGACCGGTTCCGTAGTAGAGAGAACCTTCCGTCCGACCGAGAAGTTCCCGTCTGCAAGAATCGACCGTGTTGATATGCAGTATCTGTATGAAGATGGCGATCTGTACAACTTCATGAACATGGACAACTACGAGCAGATGGCTCTCGCAGCAGACGTGATCGGTGATGCATTAAAGTTCGTTAAGGAGAATGAGATTGTTAAGATCTGCTCTTACAATGGTAAGGTATTCTCCGTAGAGCCGCCGTTATTCGTAGAGCTTGAGATCACCAACACCGAGCCGGGCTTCAAGGGTGATACCGCACAGGGCGCTACCAAGCCGGCAACCGTTGAGACTGGCGCAACCGTATACGTTCCGCTGTTCGTTGACAACGGTGATAAGATCAAGATCGACACCCGTACCGGTGAGTATCTGTCCAGAGTTTAATACTCCGCACAGTTTTGGATCTGAACTGATTGAATGCAAAAGAGGCAATTCCATTTTCAGGAACTGCCTCTTTTTTATTGTTATGATTTGTTTTGCATTTCACGCTTATAGAAGTGCAGCACCACTGCCTCCAGATAGCGCTTCAGCACGATCTGGATTTCTTCTTTGGGGTTGATGGGTTTTACCAGGATTCCGTAGATTCCGGCGCGGTTTGCACCGTACACATCGGTAAAAAGCTGGTCACCCACAAACAGTACCTCCTCTTTGCAAAGCCCCATCTCCTCTACCGCACGATTATAATTCTTCACGCCCGGTTTTCCGGCCTTGTAAATATAGGGTGACTGCACCTGCTCCGCAAAGGACTTCACCCGCGGTTCTTTATTATTCGACAGCAGAAGCGTCTGAAATCCCAGACTGTGAAGCCTCTGAAACAGGGCCAGTGCCTGCTCGTCCGCCGGAGCCCCATGGGGAACCAGAGTATTATCAATATCAAATATAACTCCCCTCTTCCCTTTTTCTCTCCAGTCCTCCCAGTTAATACCGTAGGTGCTGTCCACCCATTCCTTCGGGTAAAATGGTTCTAATATCACAGTTGTACTCCCGTCTTACTTTCTCTTATTTTCCAGAAGCTTTCCAAGCTCCTCCATAAAGGTGTTCACGTCTTTGAACTCCCGGTAAACAGACGCAAAACGCACATAGGCAACTTCGTCCAGCTGTTTTAACTTCTGCATGACCAGTTCGCCGATGGCAGAAGTCTCCACCTCCCGGTCCTCCATGGTAAAGATCTCGTTCTCAATTTCATCGATCATCTGGTTGATCTGCTGGATGGAAACCGGACGTTTATGGCAGGAATGAACCACACCCGACTCGATTTTAGAACGGTCATACGGTTCTCTTGTCTGGTCTTTTTTGATGACCATAAGCGGCATGGTTTCCAGTTTCTCATATGTGGTAAAGCGCTTTCCGCAGACTACGCACTGACGACGGCGGCGAATGGAGCTGTTATCCTCTGCCGGTCTGGAATCAATGACCTTGGTATCTGCTGCGTTGCAAAATGGACACTTCAAGTTATTTTCCTCCTGTGTATCACTTTTGTCATTATTTTAACCCATCCTTTGCACAGGTGCAAGTAGTTTTGAAACCCGAAACCGTCTGCCCACTGCACAAACCTAGTCACACTTGCACGGCTTTTCGATGTCCTTTAGCTTCCTGACTTCAACCAGAATGATATCATCCCCAATCTGGCACACATCCTTAAACGGAATGATATACTCCTTCTCCCGCCCAAAAATCCCGCACAGGCACCCGGGTCCCGGGACGATCAGATGCGTGATGCAGCCGTTTTCCGGATTAAATTCTACATCGCCCACAAAGCCCAGCTTTTTACAGTCACAGATGTTGATGACTTCTTTTTTTTTAAATCAAAAATACGCATAGGCCACATCCGGAATGAAACGTCCTTACTGTAGTCTATGCGTATAGTTTCCAGGCAGTTCCTGAAAACTGTCTGATTTTATTACATCTGCTTAGCGATTAGAATAACGGAACTACTGCACCCTCGTAGGTCTGCTCCATATACTCCTTCACTGCATCGCTGGTCAGGGCCTCAATGAGAGCTTTGGTCTTCTCATCATCTTCTTTACCCTCCTGAACTGCTACCACGTTTCCGTAGGTGGTTGCTGCCTCAGAATCAGAAGCCTCCACTGCCAGAGCATCAGATACCTTTAAACCAGCCTCAATTGCGTAGTTGCCGTTGATGACTGCGATGTCAACATCCGGAAGGGAACGCGGAACCTGTGCAGCCTCAACCTCAAGGATATCAAGGTTCTTCGGATTCTCAACAATGTCTGTCTTGGTTGCCTTTAAGCCTGCACCATCTGCCAGCTTTAACAGGCCCTGTGCTTCCAGAAGCAGCAGTGCGCGTGCCTCGTTGGTCGCATCGTTCGGAACAGCCACCTTTGCGCCATCTGCCAGCGCATCCAGAGTTGCGGTCTTGCCTGCGTAGATGCCGAACGGCTCGTAATGGATCTTGCCTGCGCTGACTAACTTGGTTCCTCTCTCCTCATTGAACTGCTCCAGATACGGAAGATGCTGGAAATAGTTTGCATCCAGATCACCAGCGTCCAGTGCCAGGTTCGGCTGAACGTAGTCGGTATACTCAACGATCTTTAAATCATAACCTTTCTTTGCAAGTTCCTCTCTTGCAGCCTCCAGAATCTCTGCATGGGGAGCCGGGCTTGCACCTACAGTCAGTTCCTTTAAATCGTCAGTCTTTGCTTCTGCTTCACTGCTCTCTGCCTCTGCTGCGGTAGTCTCGGCTGCCTCTGCCTTTGTCTCTGCTGCAGTCGTCTCAGCCGGTTTGCTGCCACCACATGCGGTCAGGGCTGCTGCTGCTAAAAATGCTGCTGCGATTACACCAATGTTCTTTTTCATAATACTTATCCTCCTCGATCAATAATTTTGATTTATATGGCCTTTAGCCGACAGCCGTCCTGCGGCTGCTAAATCCATTTTAACGTATTCTCTTGTCGCTGTTTCTTGCCAGTCTCATGCCGATTTCCTGAATGATCTGTACGATGATGACCAGGATCGCTACCGTCACCAGCATAATGTCGGTCTCATAACGGTAATAACCGTAGTTGATCGCGATACCTCCCAGTCCACCGCCGCCGACCGCGCCTGCCATGGCAGAATAGCCGAGTATGGTGGTGGTGGAGATAGCCGCTCCGATCAAGAGAGACGGCTTTGACTCTGGAAGCAATACCTTCCAGATGATCTGAAAGGTGGAAGCTCCCATGGATTTTGCTGCTTCAATGACACCTGCATCGATCTCCTTGAAGGAGGATTCTACCATACGGGCAATATAAGGAGCTGCAGAGGCCACCAGCGGCGGTACCACTGCCCTCCAGCCCAGGCTGGTTCCCACCAGTTTTCTGGTAACCGGAATCATCATGATCAGAAGAATGAGAAACGGTACCGACCGGAGCAGGTTGATGATCAGTCCCAGCACCTTCTGCAAGGCCGGGATGGGACGAATGCCCTCCTTGTCGGTCACCACCAGGATGATGCCCAGCGGAATTCCGATGATATAGGAAACGATGGTGGAAATGATCACCATACATAAGGTTTCTCCGATTCCGTTCCGAATCAGTTCTAAAATCTGCTGACTAAATAGCATCACTGTTCACCTCCTCATACGGCACCTGCACGGTCTTTAAATAATGCAGGGCTCTCGCCGCGTCCGCTTCATCCTCCGGCAGCTGAATGATCATCTGACCATAAGCCGTGCCGCCAATATCCTTCGTGGAAGCGTACAGGATGTTCACCGGGACCTTGCTGGCCAGGATCATATTGGCCAGAACCGGCTCCATGGAGGATCGTCCGTCGAAGGTGATGCGGATCTTTCTGGATTTGTCGAATCTTACATTTTCCACCGCATCGCCCAGAATTAACTGACGGCCAATCTTAGACTTTGGCTCAGAAAAGATTTCTGATACCCGGCCATACTCAGCAATCTGGCTGTGGTCGATGATGGCCACCCGGTCACAGATGGCTTCAATGACCGCCATCTCATGAGTGATTACAATCACGGTAATGCCTAAGTCCCGGTTGATCTGTTTGATCAGCTGTAAGATCGACTTGGTCGTGTTCGGGTCAAGGGCACTGGTAGCCTCGTCACACAAAAGCACCTTCGGGTTTGTTGCAATGGCCCGGGCAATGGCCACTCTCTGACGCTGTCCGCCGGAAAGCTGTGCCGGATAAGCCTTTGCCCTGTCCTCCAGTCCCACAAGCTTTAACAGCTCCATGGCGCGCTCTTTCGCCTGCTGCTTTGGAATTCCCGCAATCTCCATGGGGAAGCACACATTCCGGAGAATATTTCTCTGGGCCAGCAGGTTGAACTGCTGGAAGATCATTCCCATGGACTGTCTTGCCTTTCTCTGTCCGGCATCATTTAACGCCGCCAGATTTTCTCCCTCAAACAATACCTCACCGGAGGTCGGGATCTCCAGCATGTTGATGCATCGCACCAGCGTGCTCTTTCCTGCACCGGAAAGTCCGATAATTCCGAAGATTTCTCCACGCCTGATTTCCAGATTAATGTCATCCAGGGCTTTGACCGGCCCGTTGGCCGTTTTGAATTCCTTGCCCATGTGCTTTAACTGGATAATGGTTTCCTCTAATGCCATACTCTTTTCCTTTCCCTGTGATACGGAAATGACGGATTTTCCTATGAAATAAAAATGCCGTAAACCTGCAACAGGCTTACGGCTTAGAATGCGTTCTCGTCTCTGATTTTATGCTTCTTCTATGCTCTTTCCTGACCCTGCAGATTACTGATGAAATTGATTGCATACAAACATACGGCACATGTCCATCATCATGCCGCACATCATAGCCATATTCATCTGCATGGTCTTAACCTGAGTCATAGCTGATTCCTCATTTCCGTAGTATGTTTTTACTACCCTATGTGGCGTATTCTACGCCAGGGAAAGGGGTTTGTCAAGAGATATCTGTAAATTTGTTGAGACCGTTTTTCTCTGCAATGCAGGCTCGAAAATGCTTCGCATTGCTCATTTAAATCACATAGTCGCCGCCATCTTCGGTCTTCATCAGATCGGCAATGGTATAGCTGTCAAAAAATTCATTGATCACGCTGTTTAAACGGGTCCACATAGGCAGGGTCCGGCAGTGCGGCGCTATTTCGCAGAGCTTGGCACCTGCCTCCAGACAGCTTACCGGCGCCAGGGAGCCTTCCGTCAGGCGCAAGATTTCTCCTACTTTATAATCTTCCGGCGCCCTGGACAGGCGGTATCCGCCGCCTTTTCCCTGGGCACCTTCCACAAAACCGGATTTCGACAGGTTGGACATGATAGATTCCAGATATTTCTGAGAAATGTCCTGTCTCTGTGCCACCTCCTTTAACGGAGTAAATGTCCCCGTGGCATGTTCTGCCAGATCGATCATCACGCGCAGTGCATATCTTCCTCTTGTTGAAATCATCATAATCCCCAACCATCCTTCTCATATTCAATCTATCGTTCTATAACGCTCCGTTACCCTCACAGTTTCCTGTTAATCTGCAAATAACGGAGTAGACAGGTAGCGGTCTCCGGTATCCGGGAGCAGCACTACGATTGTCTTACCCTCATTTTCCGGGCGTTTTGCCAGCTCTATGGCAGCCCAGAGAGCCGCGCCGGAGGAAATTCCTACCAGTACGCCTTCATTCTTTCCAACTTCCTTTCCGGTTGCAAACGCGTCATCGTTGCTGACCGGAATAATCTCATCGTATATCTTGGTATCCAGCACTTCCGGTACAAAGCCGGCTCCGATTCCCTGGATCTTATGTGCTCCTGCCACACCAGTGGAAAGCACTGCGGAGGAAGCAGGCTCTATCGCAACCACCTTGACATCCGGGTTTTTGGACTTTAAGAAACGTCCGGTTCCGGTGATGGTGCCTCCGGTACCGACACCTGCCACAAAATAATCTACCCGGCCATCGGTATCCTCCCAGATTTCCGGTCCGGTGGTCTCAAAATGTGCCCTGGGATTTGCCGGATTCACAAACTGTCCTGTCACAAATGCATTCGGAATTTCCCTGGCCAGTTCATCTGCCCTGGCAATCGCTCCCTTCATGCCCTTTGCCCCCTCGGTGAGGACAAGCTCTGCACCATACGCCTTCATTAACTGGCGGCGCTCCACAGACATAGTTTCCGGCATTACGATTATGATGCGATAGCCGCGGGCTGCAGCCACAGACGCCAGACCAATTCCTGTATTGCCGGAGGTCGGTTCAATGATCACGGAATCCGGTTTCAGCTGACCGCTTGCCTCAGCAGCATCGATCATAGCCTTGGCAATGCGGTCCTTTACAGAACCTGCCGGATTCAAATATTCCAGTTTTGCCAGGATTTTTGCCTTTAAACCAAACTTTTTCTCAATGTTTGTGAGCTCCAGAAGCGGGGTTTTACCAATCAGCTGATCTGCGGAAGTATAAATTTTTGCCATCCTGATGTCCTCCTTGCATTATGCACCGTTATTATTTTACTGCTTCAAAGCCATGTTTCAGATCGTCAATAATATCATCGATATGCTCGGTACCGATGGAAAGACGGATGGTAGTCGGCTTGATACCGCATGCCAGCAGGCCTTCCTCATCCAGCTGGGAATGGGTGGTGGATGCCGGATGGATCACCAGAGACTTCACATCAGCCACATTTGCAAGCAGGGAGAACAGCTCCAGACTCTCCGTAAATTTCTTTGCGGTATTGACATCGCCTTTGATCTCAAAGGTAAAGATGGAGCCTGCTCCGTTCGGGAAATAGCGGTCATACAGCTCTTTCTGACGACCGGTAGACAGGGACGGATGATTTACCTTTTCTACCTGTGGATGATTCTTTAAGAAATCTACAACCTTCAGTGCGTTCTCTACGTGACGCTCTACTCTTAAGGACAGAGTCTCCAGCCCCTGCAGTAACAGGAAGGAGTTGAACGGAGAAATGGTAGCACCCAGATCTCTCATCAGAGTTGTACGGAGCTTCGTGATGTAGGCAGCATTCCCGCATGCCTCAGTAAATACGATGCCATGATAAGATGGGTTTGGCTGGCTTAATCCCGGGAATTTGTCGTTCTGTGCCCAGTCAAACTTGCCGCCGTCCACAATAACACCGCCCATTACGGTACCGTGGCCGCCCATAAACTTGGTTGCGGAATGTACCACGATATCAGCACCATGCTCCAGCGGACGGAGCAGATATGGAGTAGCGAAGGTGCTGTCTACAATGAACGGAATGCCGTGACGGTGAGCGATCTCTCCGATTGCCTCGAGATCGACCACATCTGAATTCGGGTTGCCAAGCGTCTCTGCATAGAGCAGCTTGGTATTCGGCTGAATGGCTTTTTCAAAGTTTTCCGGATCGGCCGGATCCACCAGGGTAGTAGTGATTCCCTGCTCCGGCAGTGTGTTTTCAAACAGGTTGGTGGTTCCGCCGTACAGGTTGGTGGAGGATACGATATGATCTCCTGCCTTTGCAATATTCTGGATTGCGTAAGCGATCGCTGCGGAACCGGATGCGGTTGCCAGTGCTCCGATACCGCCCTCCAGGGCTGCAACTCTCTTCTCGAAGACATCAGAGGTCGGATTCATCAGTCTGGTGTAAATGTTGCCCGGCTCAGTCAGCGCGAAGCGTCCTGCCGCCTGTGCGGAATCCTTGAATACATAAGAGGTGGTTGCATAGATCGGTACGGCTCTGGAGTCTGTTGCCGAATCTGCATTTTCCTGTCCTACGTGAAGCTGAAGAGTCTCAAACTTGTAATTCTTGCTCATGGTATGTACCTGCCTTTCCATTCATCCATAACGGTTCCGTTACTTAAGATCGTGTTTTAAATTACCCTGTATTTCCATAGGTGATTCGTTGTTCTGTATTATAGCCACCATAACCTACTATGTCAATAGGTTTATCGGTGTTTTTTGAAAATACAACAGAATACAAAAAAGCAGCAGTAAAATGAATCACATTTTACTGCTGCACTCTCATCCATTTCGTATTCGTTTTGATAACAGATCAGCCGCACAGATCCACAATCGCCTGCGCGAATATCTTTGCGCTTACCAGAAGCTCGTCTACAACTGCGAACTCATCCGGTCCATGCATCTTGTTGTCAGTCTCCGGCATAGCTGCGCCGAATGCCACGCCATTTTCCAGATGATGAACATAAGTGCCGCCGCCCAGTGCCTGACACTCGCCCTTACGGCCGGTATACAGCTCGAACGCAGCCAGCAGGGTCTTTACAAAATAGGAATCTGCAGATACATGATGCGGTGGGATCAACGCCTTGTTTAACAAAGTAAGACCCTGCTCTGCCATGCGTGCTCTTACAACCTCAAGCACATTCTCATCGTTCCCGCATACCGGGATACGGCCGTCAAACTCACCATCCATGCTTACTGCATCTACGGTCAGCATGTTGAAGGAGAGGGTAAGATTTCCGGAAAGCTCATCCTCCATAGCCACACCCAGGGTCTTTCCGTTTACATCGCCATGTGGGAACAGGGATGCTGTTTTTCTGACCATGTCAACCTGCGGGCAGGATGCAAAATCCAGTTTTCCAAGGAACACCAGAAGGCCGGTCAGCGCATTATTGCCCACATCTGGAGTAGAGGCGTGAGCACCGATTCCGGTGGCGGTAATTTCAGTCACTGTTCCTTCTGCCGCAAACTCAAAACTGATGCCGGTCTCTTCCTTTGTCTCGGCCGCAGCTTTTTCCAGCGCTGCCATCTCAAAGCCCTCTACCGCAGCCTTCGCCTTGCCAGGAACAACATTCACCTTAGTTCCTGCCTTGATAGAAACCAGTCTCGGAAGTGCATCGGATGCTTCAAATCCAGCAGTAAAATGGCCCGGAAAACGTCCCTTTTCCGTATTAACCAGCGGATATTCCGCATCCGGAGAAAAGGTCATCGGCGCTTCTTTTTCAATGCTGTAGTAATGGCGGATATCGCTGCTGCCGCACTCTTCATCCGTTCCCAGGATCAGGCGCACGTTTTTCTTCAACGGAATACCAAGCTCTTTGACTGCGCGCATCGCGTAAAGGGCAGCCACTGCCGGTCCCTTGTCATCTGCGGTGCCGCGTCCGTACAGCTTTCCATCCTTTAATACCGGCTTGAACGGCTCGGTCACAGTCCAGCCTTCCCCGGCCGGTACAACATCCAGGTGTGCCAGGATATCCAGCTGATGAGGAAGCTCATTCATATCCACACAGCCTACATAGCCATCGTAATCGCAGGTCTCAAAGCCATAGCCTTCTGCCATGTCCAGTGCCATGTCCAGACACTCAGCAGTGCCAGGCCCAAACGGCATATCCTCCTCTACCGGCATCTTCTCGCTGTTGACACGGCAGAGCTCGCAGATATCTTCCAGCATCTCGTCTTTATGCGCGTCTACCCACGCGCTGATTTTCTCTTTATACATAACAAATTCCCCCTGAATTATTTTGTCATTGCTGCCAGAGTCTGGTTTACCAGCTTGCCGTCTGCCTTGCCCTTTACCCTTGGCATCAGGACCTTCATGATCCTGCCCTTGTCTGCCGCGGTCGGCTGCTCAATACCAAGCTCTGCCAGTACACCCCTGATCACCTCAGTGATCTGCTCTTCATTCATATCTTCCGGAGCGAACTCTTTATATACGGCAAGTCTTGCGGCAGCCTCCTCACGGATGTCGGTGCGGTCTGCCGGAGCCAGGTCGTAGGTCTCCTGAGTCTGGCGGATCTCTTTCTTTACAACTGCATTCTCCTCATCCTCAGTCAGCTCTTCACGTTTGTCGATCTGCGCGTTCTTCAGTGCGGAAAGCAACATGGACAGGGAATCTTTTCTTGCCTTGTCTTTTGCCTTCATAGCCTCTACCATTGCAGCTCTTACTACGTCAATCTTGCTCATATCGTAACACTCCTTTTCTGTTTTATTTGCTTTTAGTTGCGTCCGAATTCACTCAGCTTCAGTCCCGGATTACGGTCCTCCACCATGCCAATGCTCCAGCTGTTGACAAAGATCAGCAGCGGATTGTCCTTTAAGTCCTTGATGCGCTTCATGTCGGAGGTTCCCTGGATCTTGGCTACATCCACCTCGTCCTTATTCTCGATCCAGCGGATATACTCGTATGGCAGCTTCTCCAGCTTCACCTCTACATTGTACTCATTCTCCAGTCGGTAGGTCAGAACCTCAAACTGCAGCTCGCCGACTACGCCGACAATGATCTCTTCCATACCGGTATTGAACTCCTGGAAGATCTGGATCGCGCCCTCCTGGGCGATCTGGCTGACACCCTTTAAGAACTGTTTGCGCTTCATGGTATCGATCTGGCGCACGCGGGCGAAATGTTCCGGAGCGAAGGTCGGGATACCCTCAAACTCAAACTTCTCGTTGGACAGGCACAGCGTATCTCCGATGGCAAAAATACCCGGATCGAATACGCCGATGATATCGCCGGCATAGGCCTCGTCCACGATCTTTCTGTCCTGCGCCATCATCTGCTGCGGCTGGGACAGACGGATCTTCTTGCCGCCCTGAACGTGGTTTACCTCCATACCGGCCTCGAACTTGCCGGATACAATACGCATGAACGCGATACGGTCACGGTGCGCCTTGTTCATATTTGCCTGGATCTTAAAGACAAACGCGGAAAAATCATCGGTAAACGGACTGATTTCTCTTGTGATAGCCCGTCTCGGCAGCGGAGAAGTAGTCATCTTCAGGAAATGCTGCAGAAAGGTCTCTACACCAAAGTTGGTCAAAGCGGAACCGAAAAATACCGGAGATAAATTTCCGCGGCTGACACGTTCCTGATCAAACTCATCGGCTGCACCGTCCAACAGCTCGATCTCATCTAAGAGCTGCTGATGGTAATCTGCTCCGATCACAGATTCAACATCGGTTCCCTCTACCGGGAAAGTCTGGGACGCAATCTCCTTCTGTCCTCCCATGGCAGCCGTGAAGGTCGTGATAGTCTTTTCGTGGCGGTCATACACACCCTTGAAATTCTTTCCGCAGCCGATCGGCCAGTTGATCGGACAGGTGCGGATGCCAAGCACGTTTTCGATCTCGTCCATCAGCTCAAAGGGATCTCTCGCCTCACGGTCCATCTTGTTGATGAAGGTAAAGATCGGGATGCCTCTCATGACACAGACCTTAAACAGCTTGATGGTCTGGGCCTCAACACCCTTGGATCCGTCGATGACCATGACCGCGCTGTCGGCAGCCATAAGGGTACGGTAAGTATCCTCAGAGAAGTCCTGATGTCCCGGGGTATCCAGGATGTTGATGCAGTAGTTATCATACTCAAACTGCATAACGGAAGAGGTAACGGAAATACCTCTCTCCTTCTCGATTTCCATCCAGTCGGAAACTGCATGCTTTGCAGCCTTTCTTCCCTTTACGGTACCGGCCAGGTTGATGGCACCTCCGTAAAGAAGGAATTTCTCAGTCAGGGTTGTCTTACCGGCATCTGGGTGGGAAATGATCGCAAAGGTTCTTCGTTTCTTAATTTCTTCTGTAATATTTGACAAAAATAAGTCCTCCGTTCTATAGGTGAAAGCGGTCTGAATCCATCCGCTTTTTCTGTTCGTTTCAGTTAGCTGACTGCGCAGCTTCCGCGCAGTTACTCCAATCTTACATTTTATCAGACATACTGCGCTTTGACAAGAGTCAGAGTTGCCGGAAACCATGGCATTTTCATTGAAAAATTCCTGATTTTAATGCTTTCCGTCAAAGATCCGGTTCAGCAGCTCATGCGCCACCTGGTCCTTGCTCATCAGCTCCAGCTCCTCTGCGCCATCTTTTGTGATGACAGTCACAAGGTTCGTGTCCGTTCCGAATCCGGCTCCGGCTGTGCGCAGGCTGTTCGCCACGATCATGTCTACATTCTTTTTCGCAAGCTTTGCCCGGGAATTTTCCAGCATATTCTGAGTTTCCATGGAAAAGCCGCAAAGCACCTGTCCCTCTCTCCGGTGGGCTCCAAGCCATGCCAGAATATCATCGGTGCGTTCCAGTTCAATATTCATGTTGCCATCGCTCTTTTTCGTTTTCTCGGCTCCGACAACAGCCGGACGGTAATCTGCCACAGCCGCTGCCTTGATAATGGCATCCTGCTCTGCGCTGACAGAAGTTACCGCGTCAAACATATCCTTCGCACTGATGACCGGCACAAGCCTCACCCCCAGCGGCGCCTTTAAATCTACCGGTCCGCTTACCAGAATCACCTCTGCTCCTCTTCTGGCTGCTGCCCTTGCAATGGCATAGCCCATCTTTCCGGTGGAGTGATTGGTGATATAGCGCACCGGATCAATGGCCTCCCGTGTTGGCCCGGCCGTTACCAGAACCTTCTTTCCAGCCAGATCTTTCTCACAGGCAAGTTCCTGTAAAATATACTCAAACAAAGTCTCCGGCTCCGGCATCTTTCCGGCTCCGGTATCGCCGCAGGCCAGATAGCCACTGGCCGGTTCAATCACATGCATGCCGTATTTCCGGCAGATGTTCAGATTGTCCTGGGTGATGGGATTTTCATACATCTGGGTGTTCATGGCCGGAACGATATACTTCGGACTCCTGCAGGCCAGAAATGTGGTAGTCAGCATATCATCTGCAAGACCGTGCGCCACCTTCGCGATCACATTGGCCGTAGCCGGAGCGATCATAAAGATATCTGCCTGCTTGGCCAGAGAGACATGCTCCACCTGAAACTCAAAATTCCGGTCAAATGTATCTACCAGGCATTTTTTCCCGGTCAGAGTCTCAAAGGTGGTCGGGGTGATAAAATTCGTTGCATTCTGTGTCATGATCACCCGCACATTGGCATGCTGTTTTACCAGCATACTGGCCAGATTGGCAATTTTATAAGCAGCAATTCCGCCGGTCACACCCAATACTACGGTTTTTCCTTTTAACATAAGAACCTCCTCGTTCTTCTTCAGATCAGTCATATTTTATGAGTATAGCATATTTTACCGGACAGGAAAAGGGTGAAGTGGATCGCTCCTTTTTCAATTGTCATTCCCTGTAAAATGTGATAGGATGTAAAATAATATACAGGCTTTTGCACCTGTGGGCCATCACCATTTATCATAAATAGAAGGAGTTTTTTCCATGATTTTAGCACTGGATATGGGAAACAGCAACATCGTCATTGGCTGTATCGATTCCCAGAAAACTTATTTTGTAGAGCGTGTCACCACTGACCACGCCAAAACCGGAACCGAATATGCAATTAATATTAAAAATATTCTGGAGATCCATCAGATCAACCCTGCTGACATTGAAGGAGCTATCATGTCCTCCGTTGTTCCGCCGTTAAACGCAGCGATTTCTTCTGCTGTAAAGAAAATCCTGGGCTATCACCCGATGCTGGTAGGCGCCGGCATCAAAACCGGCATGAACATCATCATGGATAACCCGAAAACCGTCGGAAGCGATATGATCGTAGATGCCGTAGCTGCCATCAGGGAATACCCGGGTCCGATCATCATCATTGATATGGGTACCGCAACTACCATGTCCGTTGTGGATAAAAACGGCAACTATATCGGCGGCATCATCTATCCGGGTCTTCGCGTTTCCCTGGACTCCTTAAGCAGCAAGACGGCACAGCTTCCGTCCATCAGCCTGGACATTCCGAAGCGCGTCATCGGCAAAAACACCATCGACTGCATGCGCAGCGGCATCATGTACGGCAACGCCGGCATGATCGACGGCATCCTGGAGCATATGGAAGAAGAGCTGGGCGAACCGGCTACCATCATCGCCACCGGCGGTCTCTCCCGCTTCGTGGTTCCGCTCTGCAAACACAAAATCATCTATGACGATGCCCTGCTCCTGAAGGGGCTCATGATCATTTACGAAAAAAACAAGGCATAATCCCTATCACTTTGCCCGCAAAGCAGAGCAGGAAGAACCTTAACTGTTCTTCCTGCTCTGCTTTTATTCCATGATCAATTTTTCTATTATGCAGTAGTGTTTTTTCGTCTCACGGTCATAATTGATTCCAGCCAGAAGCAGATTTCCGCGATACTCCTTCAGCGCATTTACATACTGCTTTTCTTTAATCTGGGCAATTGCCCCCTCTGCGGTCTTATCCCATTTTAATTCCACGACAATCGCAGGTTTATCCGCATATAATTTTCTCGGAATATAGCAAATATCTGCATAGCCTTTTCCTGTGGGCAGTTCGCGGATAATCGTGTAATATTTCCTTGCAAAATAAAGAGCAAGATTTATGGTACAGCTCAGAGCATTTTCATCATTGCACTGCAGAATAGAAATTTCCTGATGTGCCTGCTCAATTCCCTGCGCCACTGTATCTGCATCCATATTCCACAATGCCTGAAGAAGTTTTCTGGACGCCTGAACTGCGTCCATAACTTCATGCCATCTCATGGTACTGATGGCATGAATATATTCCTGAGAAACTTCTTTGTTTGGAATTGCTACCGTTTCATTCTCACTGTCATAGGTCAGATAGCCCAAATGTACCAGCAGTGTGAGGACATCATCTTTAGAAGAAAAGCTGGTCATGTCATTGGCAAATGTTCCGGTATTGATTGGGACTGTTTCTCCGGCCAGCATCTGTACCACTGCATCCTTTAATCCATCCAAATTCATTTGAATGTAAAGTTTCAAAGCTTCATAGGTTTCTGTCTGATTCCAGTAAGTTCCAAATTTGTGGCGCAGCATTGCCTCCACAACAGATTTCGGACTGTACATGGAATAGCAGATGTCACCGTCTTTGCTGTGCTGTATCAGGCCGTAACCATCATACCAGGCTCTGGCCTCTTCATAATTCATCTGGTAAGTTTCGCATAATGTCTGAACCTCATCTTTCGTAAATCCGAAATACGGGGCCATATCTCCTGGTTCTGTCATAGAATACTCGGTAAACATATTAAGTGCAGAATGGGAACCGTATTTTTTGACCGGAAGGATTCCTGTCATGTAAGCCAGAGCCACATAGCTCTGATCCTTCAGCCAGGCTCTCAGAAAATCCAGATATTTTTTCTGAGCCTCCTCACTGTGTTTGTATTCCCGAAACAGGCAGTCCCACTCATCAATCAAAATCACAAACGGATGTCCGGTATGAGAATAGACATCTTTCATCACCTGGATCAGGCTTTTCTCATCACGAAAACGTACCTGATGATATGCATCCAGCAGATCAAAAATCAGAAACTTCTGAATTCGCTCCAGCATTTCATCTACATTCTTCGTTCCGCTTAAAAATTCCTGCATATTCAGTTTGATAACATCGTACTGATTCAAATGTATTCCATATGATTTCTGACTGCTGATTTCCAGATGTTCAAAAAGCGCAGAGGAATCAACACTTCTGTCATAATAAGCGGCCAGCATATCTGCTGCCACCGACTTTCCAAATCTTCTCGGACGACTGACACAGATAAAACGCTGCATAGTATTCAGATAGCGGTTTGTCACATCAATCAGCATACTTTTATCCACAAAAATCTGCGAATTTACCGCCATTTTAAACAATGCATTTCCCGGATTCAGATAACTTCCCATTCCACACCTCCCGCCTGTCCATAAACAGATGCTGATTCATTCTGATTTCTATATATTAACCATATTATATCCCAGCAGGTTCCATATCACAAGGAAGAAAAAAGTTCTGCACTTTGAGAAATCGCTCTCATTGTGCAGAACTTTTTCACTTCACATTAAGCAGCGTGGAACCCGCCTTTCTTTCTATCACTTGCTGCTTCAAACTCTCTCAGCTTTGCCAGTGCCTCGGCGCTTAAGCTGGTCGGCACTTCAATCTGGACGGTTACATAAAGATCACCGAAGGTCTTCGGGTCCCGCATATTGGCTACGCCTTTACCTTTCAGGCGGATCTTGGAGCCGGACTGGGTGCCCGGTTTGATGCGGCAGGATACACGGCCATTTAAGGTATTGATGATCGCTTCGCCGCCCAGTACTGCAGTAGTAAACGGAATGTTCGCTGTGGTGTAAACATCCGCGCCTTTTCTGGTAAAGCCAGGCTTCTCCGCAACATGAATACAGATCAGCAGGTCACCCGCCGGAGCACCGTTTACGCCTGCGCCGCCCTTGCCCTGCAGGCGAAGGCTCTTGCCGTCCTCCATGCCCGCCGGAATGTGCAGCTGCAGCGTCTGCTTCCGTCCGTCAGAACCAGTCAGCGTGATCATCTTATCACAGCCAAAAGCTGCTTCATCGAAGGTAACAGTCAGGTCGGAAGTGATATCCTGACCTCGGCTCTGATATCCGGCACCGGAGGTAAAACCTTCAAACCCGCTGCCGCCAAAACCGCTGTGGAAGCCGCTGCCCTGATAGCCACTGCCACCAAAGCCACTATGGAAACCGCTGCCCTGGGAACTGCTTCCGTAGGCACTGGATGTTCTCCTCTTTCCGCCATGTCCTCCAAACATTCCACCGAACATGCCGCCCAGAATGTCATCCATATCTTCCGGATTTCCTTCAAAGTGGAACTCCTGGTACCCGCTGTTCGGGTTACCGGAATAACTGTGGAAGCCGCCGCTTCCACTGCCAAAACCGCCATGGAAGCCGCCAAAGCTGCCATATCCTCTGGCTGCCGCCTTCGGATCGAACCCGGCCTCAAATGCTGCCGCACCAAACCGGTCGTACAGTTTCTTTTTCTCCGGATCACTCAATACATCATAGGCTTCATTTATCTCTTTAAACCGCTCTGCTGCCACGGCATCGTTCGGATTGCTGTCCGGATGATACTTTTTGGCAAGTTTACGGTATGCTTTCTTAATTTCTGCTTCGCTCGCTGTTTTAGAAACACCGAGCACTTCATAAAAATCTCTCTTTGCAGCCATTGTTCTCACCCTGCTTTCTAAATCGGCTGCTGCCCGTTCAATTCATATGGCAACAGCCTGTATGAGTTCATATTACAACATCATCTTGTTCTATTTGTATTATAACACGCGTTTTACGAATAGCAAGGGGGAAGAATAAATTTAACAAAGAAAACACAATTACCATTTTTATTATAAGTCAGGTCCGGCAGAACCTAAACTGTAAAAAACTAAAAATCGTACCGCACCACCTCGCAGTTCTTCACGCCATACCCTGCAAATTCTTCATTGGTCATGTCCGTAAAATAAGACTGTACCACTCTGGCAATACCATTATGAGCCACCAGGATATAGGTCTTTTCACCGGACTGTGCCTTGATTTCATCCAGTAGATTGTAAATACGCTGAGCCAGCCGCAACATGGACTCGCCGCCCTCATAGTTGCAGACAAAGGACTGCTTAGCCACCTGAAACGCTGCTCCGTTTCTCGGTGTGGATTCCCACCTGCCAAAGTTTTGTTCCTTCAGACGCTGTTCCACCCTCGCGGGAATGCCGGTCACCTCCGAGATATGTTTTGCCGTGTCCGCCGCCCGCATCAGGGGAGAATATAAAATCTCATCCGCATAAATATGCTCTTCCAGAATCTTTTTTCCCGTCGCAATGGCCTGCTCATGTCCCAGCTCTGTCAGGGCAATGTCTGTGGCCCCGCAGATTTTTCCTTCCACATTCCATATTGTCTGTCCGTGTCTTACAAAATATAAATGTCCCATGGATTTCTTTTCATCCTCCTGCAATTGCTTATATTTCTCCCTTATTTTACCCTACTTTTTTCTCATCTGCAATTTTCTGGAAGTATAATTGTGAGCATTTCCGTAAATCATGTTCTATGTATCACATCCCGGAACATAACACAATTTGCGGAGGTAAGGAACATGGCAGGCTACAAAGTGGAAATCTGCGGAGTCAATACGGCGAAGCTGCCCCTGCTTACAAATGAAGAAAAGGATACGCTCTTTCGGCGGATCCTGGATGGTGACGAAGAAGCAAGAGAACAGTACATCAAAGGGAACCTGCGCCTGGTCTTAAGCGTGATCCAGCGTTTTTCCAGCAGCAATGAAAATGTGGATGACCTATTCCAGATCGGATGCATCGGACTGATCAAAGCCATCGATAATTTTGACATTACCCAGAATGTCCGTTTTTCAACCTATGCGGTTCCCATGATTCTGGGTGAGGTCCGGCGGTATCTGCGGGATAACAATTCCATCCGAGTCAGCCGTTCCCTGCGTGATACTGCCTACAAAGCCATCTATGCACGGGAAGGTCTGACACGGAAAAATGCCAGAGAGCCAACTCTCATGGAAATTGCCCAGGAAATTGGCATCAGCAAGGAAGATATCACCTACGCGCTGGATGCCATCCAGAGCCCGGTCAGCCTTTATGAACCCATCTACACCGACGGCGGTGATCCCCTCTATGTGATGGACCAGATCAAAGATAAGAAAAGCTCCGAGGAAAACTGGGTGGAAGAAATCTCCCTTCGTGAGGCCATGAACCGGCTGCCCGGACGGGAACGCCACATCATCGACCTGCGCTTCTTTGAAGGAAAGACCCAGACCGAGGTTGCTGAGGAAATCCACATCAGCCAGGCCCAGGTGTCAAGGCTTGAGAAAAACGCGCTGAAAGCCATGCGGAATTACCTGAACTGAAAAACAGGAAAAGCAGGAAAGAATCCAGCTACTCCAGCCAGTTTCTTTCCTGCCTCTATTTCCAAAATATCCTATTTCATTTCCAGGTTCAGACCATCTTTTGAAAATACATGAGCTACATTTCCGTCAAAGGTAAACTGAACATTTGCACCGATAGACAGGTTCTGCCCCTTGTCCAGGTTCATGGTATCTACAATAATGATGGTGTCCTTGCCGCAGGCGGATGCATGGAGATGTACCGCGCTTCCCATCATCTCGGCTACCTCAATGGTTCCGTGGATGCCGCTTTGGTCGTCTGCCAGCAGTGTGATATGCTCCGGTCTCACACCAAGGGTGATTTTCTGAGATTTCACCTGTTTTGCTTTCAGACGTTCCTGCTTCTCAGCAGAAAGGGCAACCTCGATTCCCCCCACCTTGACGCTGTAAGCACCGTCTTTTTCCACCAGCTCCGCATCAAAGAAGTTCATTTGGGGCATACCGATGAAGCCTGCAACAAACAGGTTATACGGATGATCGAATACCTCCTGCGGAGTTCCAATCTGCTGGATGACACCATCCTTCATGATGACGATGCGGTCGCCCAGGGTCATAGCCTCTGTCTGGTCATGGGTAACATAGAGGAAGGTGGATTTGATTCTCTGACGCAGCTTAATGATTTCCGCACGCATCTGGTTACGCAGCTTTGCGTCCAGATTGGATAGCGGCTCATCCATCAAAAGCACCTTCGGTTCACGGACAATGGCACGGCCGATGGCCACACGCTGTCTCTGACCGCCGGATAATGCTTTTGGCTTTCTGTCCAGATATTCCGTGATGCCCAGAGTTTCTGCCGCTGCATCCACGCGCTTTTTGATCTCATCCTTCGGCATTTTACGCAGCTTCAGCGGAAATTCCATGTTGCCGCGCACGGTCATGTGGGGATACAATGCATAGCTCTGAAATACCATGGCAATATCACGGTCCTTTGGCTCCACATCATTCACGCGGACACCGTCGATCAGAAGATCGCCACCACTGATTTCTTCCAGCCCGGCTACCATACGAAGGGTGGTTGATTTACCGCAGCCAGACGGTCCTACCAGTACAATGAACTCCTGGTCCCTGATCTCCAGGTTAAAATCCTGTACAGCAAGAACGCCTTCGTCGGTCACTTTCAGATTGGTCTTTTTCTCGCTCTCACCTTTCTTTTTCTTCTCCATGTTTGGATAAACTTTTTTAATGTGCCGTAATGATACCTCTGCCATGATGCCATATCCTCCTTATTCTTCCACGATCTCATACCGGAACCAGTCAAAATCCGCATGAGCGCCGCTGCCAGAAACATACATTCCTACATAAGTTCCTACAAATCCGTCTGCCACAACCGTACTGAGGATGGATCCGTCAATGTCTGTGGCCAGAATCTTCTTTTCCCGTTCTGAATTTCCATAATAGAGATGGTACTGTCCGGTACTGCCCTCAATAAACAGATACATCCGTCCTGCCTCTGCCGGCTTTCTCGTGATCAGCTCTCTCCTGCCATTTATGATCTGGTAAGCGGTGATAAACAGCTCACCATCCAGTTTTTCCTTTACTGCCATGATCGCATACCGGTCATTCTGGGTCACGATCATGCCTGCTTCCTCGCCTTCCTGCTCCGGCTCAAATTCCATAGCCACAGCAGCTTCAAAATAATTGTGCTGCTGTCTGCGCACCAGGAGGGCCTGGGTGCGTGTATCCTCAGCCTTTGCGTCATTTCCGTAAAGCCGCAGATAGCCCGGCCGCTCTGTCAAGGTATAGAACGGGGTCTTCACAGGACGGCGCATGCACCAGATCATATCCAGAATCGGATCCTCGAAGTTATCCACCCTGCTCTTAAGCGGCGGCCGCCATTCTTCCAGATCCGGCTTTCGCTCCATGGGATTTACCATGCCGTTGTGGTTGTCCACGATCGGCCAGTTATCGTAATCCCAGGCCATAGGAATCATGCAGACCTCACGGCCCAGATTAAACTGTGCATCCTTGTTGCGGTCTGGTTCCCGGATCCACTTTCTCGGCAGATACTGATTATAATCTTCAATGTATTTCTGATACGGACGGATGCCAAGAAGAACCATGTACCACTCACCCTTCTGAGTCTCGATCAGATCTCCGTGGCCCACCACCGCAATACCAAGCTCATTGTTCAGCCGGACATTCCGGTTCGTCACGATCGGGTTTCTCGGGCAGGGCTCATAAGGTCCAAGAAGCGTCTCACTGCGGTAAATGTTCACACAGTGATTTGTCTGAGTTCCTCCACTGGCCGTCATCAAATAATAGCTTCCGTTGATCTCATAAATATGCGGAGCCTCGGTAAACAGCGTGTGATCCACAATGGAATCGAAGATGATATGTTTTTCCCCACGGATCTGGAACGTTTCCGGATCCAGTTCACAGGCGTAGATCTGCTTCTGGTACGGGAACTTTAAGTCCTCCGGGATCAGATTGCTGCAATACCACATTTTCCCATCCTTGTCAAAAAACAGGGACGGGTCAATGCCATCGGCTCCCTCAATGATCACTGCGTCAGACCATGGACCGGCCGGATCTTTAGCCGTCACAATGTAGTTGTAGCGGTAGGTCCGTCCCTGTACATCCAGTGTATTGATGATATAAAAGATACCTTCATGATACCGGATGGTAGCTGCCCACAACCCTTCCGAGCTGTCGCAGTTTCTGAAATCTAACTGGTCCGGCCGCGAAATCGCGTTCCCAATCTGTTCCCAGTGAACCAGGTCCCGGCTTTGAAATACCGGCAGTCCCGGAAAGTAATAAAAGGAGGAGGTTACCATGTAGTACATATCACCGACCCGGCATACCGACGGATCCGGATATCCACCTTTTATAATTGGATTGCAGAACATATTCTTGTCCATGATTCAACTTTCCTTTCGTTTACTCTTTTACTGCACCGGCAGTCATTCCGGCAATCAGATATTTCTGCATTACTACAAACACGGTCAAAGTCGGCACACTGGAGATCATGGCCGCGCACATCAGGTAATTCCACTGGATCTTGTATGCATCTGCCATTGTACTGATTGCATAAGTAATGGTTTTCTTCTCATCCGCAGACATCAGGACCGATGCAAACATATACTCATTCCAGTTCTGGAGAAATGCGTATATGATGGTTGCTACCAGGCCCGGCAGGGCGATCGGAAGAATGATCTTCAAGAACGTATTGAATGCGCTGCTGCCGTCCACCCGGGCTGCCTCATCCAGTCCCGTGGAAATGCTCTTGAAATATCCGTACATCATCCAGGTACAGAACGGAATACTGAAGGAAGCGTATACCACCATCAGACCGATCTGGGTATTATTTAAATGAACAGAAACAAGAATTTTGTAATATGGAATGATTTTCATAACTGCCGGAAACATCTGGGTTACCAGCAGAAAGCTCAGCAAAAATGCTTTTCCTTTAAACTGATAGCGGGAAAGTCCGTATCCGCAAAGGGCTGCACACACAACGCCGATCACCGTAGAACCGCCAACTGCAACAATGCTGTTTTTGATATAAGTCGCAATTGGATATTCCTTCCAGATATTTACGAAATTTTCCAGCGTAGGACCGGACGGAAACAGAGTCAGGCCTCTGGAAAGTGTAATATCTGCCATGGATTTTAATGAAGTAATCACCATCCAGGATAATGGAAGCAATACACCCAGACATCCGATGCCCAGGATCAGATATCCGATACAGGTAAACAGTCTGTTCTTTCCTTTACTAGTCATCACGCAATAACCTCCTGAACACAACTCCGATAAGGTAACAGATTACAAGAATGTATACGGACTGTGCCGATGCAAAGCCATACTTGAAGTAAGAGAACGCATTCTTGTAAATTTCGATGGCAGATACCATGGTAGAACTTCCCGGGCCACCGGATGTCATCAGCCAGATCAGTGTGAACTGTTTGAATACCCACACCGTATCCAGAATCAGGATCGTGGTCAGGATCGGCTTCAGAGCCGGAAGGGTTACATAGCGGAAGCGCTGCCACATATTCGCTCCGTCAATCTCAGCTGCCTCATACAGATCGTGGGAAATGGTCTGGATACCGGCTAGGATCTGTACCATAACCAGCGGATAACCTTTCCACATGCTGACCAGGATCACACAGGGGAATGCTGTGGCTGAAGTACTAAGCCAGCCAACCGGTTCGGAAATAATGCTGAAATGCATCAGAAGTTCATTTAAAATACCACCCTGGGTATTCAGGATCCACTTAAACAGATAAGCAATCACCACATCCGGAAACAGCCACGGCAGAATCAGGATTCCGCGGAATAACGTCCGGTACTTGATGTCAGTATTTAAGATGGATGCGAAAATGAAGCCCAATACAAAGTGTCCGCACACAACCGTTACCGTGAAGATCATGGTTTTCATCAGGCTGTGTAAAAAGGATGCGTCCGTCAAGGCCTGTGCGTAATACCGGAGTCCTACAAAGTTCCATTTGTTTACCAGATTGGTATCAAAGAAACTGATATAGATTCCATACAGGATCGGATATACAACGAGACAGATAATCGTCAGCGTTGCCGGAGAAATAAACCAGTACGGAGTCATCTTCGACTTCAGCCGGCTCAGATTCCATTTTTTCTTGGTGTCATTCACTGTTTTGCCCTCCAAAAGAAAAGAGAAAGGGCGGCTGTATGGAACTATGCCTCTATACAGCCGCCCGCTTTCAAGCTGCCTTACTTGCTGTAACTTTTGCAGGTTTCTGCTGCCTTAGCTGCTGCATCTGCTACTGCATCATCTACGGATGCTCCCTCAGAAACAACCTTCTGCCAGCACTCACCACTTGCATCTCTTAACTCAGCCATACCAGCAAATGCCGGATAGATCACTGCGCTCTCAGATGCTTCTGCAAATCCTGCGTATGCCTCATCATTTGCAACGATTGCATCCAGAGCCTCTTTTACAACCGGCAGACGACAGGTTGCCTTGTTCCACTCTACACTATTGTCTACACTGGTCATGTATTTCAGGAAATCTGCTGCAACTTCCGGATTTTTACAGGTATTGCTGATGGTCATACCTACGCTTGAGAAAGAGGTTACCGGATCAACGCCCTCTGCGGTCGGCATCGGGAAGCTGCCCATCTTACCGCGCATATCCGGGTTTGCATTGTAGATACCGCCCAGCACGTTGGAACCGCTGAAGAACATGCAGGCCTGATCCGCGCCGATCATGGTATAAGCCTCAGAGTAACCGGTCTCAACAAAGCCGGAAGGAGAAACGCCTTCGTTTGCCGCAATATCAATGAAGGTGCTCATTGCGTTCTTGTAAGCATCGGTATCGAAACCGGAGGTAAAGGTTCCATCCCCATTGTCTTTTACGAAATCACATCCAAAGGTCAGTGCAAAGGTCTGGAATCTGGACTCTGCAGAGTCGTTTCTGGTTCCTGCGAATACGCTGCCGTAACGGTCAACCTTACCGTCTCCGTCGGTATCCTCCGTCAGAGCCTTTGCAGCCTCCAGATACTCATCCCAGGTTTTTGGAACCTCCAGTCCCTTCTCTTCGAAGAGGTCTTTGCGGTAAACCATTGCGGTGGTATTGTTCTGCCACGGCATGTAAACAAAATGTCCGTCTACGGTGGAATTTTCTACTGCTGCATCCAGAAGGCCATCCATGTAATCCTTACCCAGCAGCTCATCCAGGTTGTCAACACCCATGCCCATTTCCAGGCAGTTCGCAGAATACGCTTCCGACATGGTAAAAATGTCCGGCAGGGTTCCGGCCGTTGTCTGGGTGATCAGGGTAGTGTACAGATCATTCATGGAACACTCAACCGGATTCAGGGTTACGTTCGGATACAGCTCCATATATTTGTCCATGATGCCTCTTAAGAACGGGCCGCCATCGGAATCGCCCAGGGACGTGATCATAACATCCAGCTTTACATCTCCTGCGGAAGAAACATCGTAAGTGCTGTGATACCCCTTATCATCCACCTCAGCCGGTGCTGCTTCGGAGGAAGCATCCTTGCCTGCTTCTGCTGCCGTAGTCTCAGGCGCTGCTGTCTCAGTCTTGCCTGAAGAACCACATGCAGTCAGTCCGGAAACTGCTGTTACCAGGGCCATTGCCATTGCTAAACTTCTTTTTTTCATTGTTCACCCTCCACTTGTTATAATTGTTTTATTTTTTCGGTTGCGCTTCTTGTTTTTTGTGTATTTTCATTATATAAGTATTGCTATATAAATGCAATTTAATTATAATTAAATGAGTTTAAGCTAATCTTAAATTCATTGTATTTTTCACCAAATTTAATCAATATAGGGGGGATTTTTTAGATGGATACAAAATTGATTGAATATATCCTCACAATTGCAGAAACAAAAAGCATTGCAAAATCTGCTGAGGAACTTTTTTTAACCCAGTCTGCCTTAAACCAACAGCTTTTAAAGCTGGAAAAGGAACTTGGAGCACCGCTTTTTGTCCGCACGAGAAATCACTGGGAGCTGACCGATGTAGGCACACTTTATGTCGAATCCTCCAAAAAAATGCTGGAAATCAAGAAGGATACCTACTCCCGCATTGAGGATATGGCAAAACGCTGGAAAGGAACGGTCACTGTCGGCCTGACTCCGGAACGCGGCATACAGATGTTTACCTCCATTTATCCGGAGATTCATGCGCAGTACCCGGAAACTATCTTCCAGCCCTACGAGGCCGACGTGGAAACCCAGATAAAGCTTCTGGATTCCGGTCAGCTGGACTTTGGATTTCACACTATTTTTGAACACAAGTACAAGCATATCGTCTACCGGCACATCCTGTATGAGCCATTTTACCTGTGTGTCCCAAGAAGTCATCCACTAGCCTATAAGGATAAACGCACGCCCGAAAACTACCCGGAAATCTCACTCACGGAATTCAAAAACGATCTGTTTACCTTAGTGAGAAAAACCTCTACCCTGCGTGCTGTCATTGACCGCCTCTTTGCAAAAGCCGGCTTCAAGCCAAAACTGCTGTTTGAATCCATCAGCATGCGTACCATGCAGCGCCTGGCAGCAAATGGGCAATGCTGCTCCATCATTCCTCGCTATTACGCTGTGGAAGATGACGATGTCGCCTACTTCACCCTGGGACCGGAATCCTACTGGGAGCTCTCCACTGCTTATGCCAAAAACCATTACATCAACGCTGCCATGGAAACTTTCATCCGCATGGCCTCTGACTACTGGCTGGCACATCCCTATATCGAATACTGATTTTCAATCAAAAAGGGCGAAGCCCCTCTTCTTTCGGAGGCTTCGCCCTTTGATTATACAAATTCCATATTCTTATGCAAATGGATTCTCTGTCGGATAACGCACGCCGGCCGGCTGGTTGTAGCCGATTTCTCTGACATCGACTCCGACATACTTAAATACCTCATACAGGGCCTTTCCGAAATGTCCAAAGGCCACTGCACCGTGATGCGGGAAGTTACCCTCGATCAGGACATGACGGTAGAAGCGCTTCATCTCCGGAATCGCGAATACACCGATGCTTCCGAAGGAATGGGTCGCCACCGGCAGAACCTCGCCATTTGCAACATAGGCACGCAGTCTGTTATCTGCGGTGCTCTGCAGACGGAAGAATGTGATGTCGCCCGGAACAATATCACCCTCCAGGGTTCCCTGGGTTACCTCCTCCGGAAGGCTTCTTGCCATGATCAGCTGATACTTCATCTGGCAGAAGGACAGCTTCTTTGTTGTGGTATTGCCGCAATGGAAGCCCATGAAGACGTCATGGCTCTTGTAATCAAACTTGTCCTTAATCTCACTGTCGTAAAGATCATACGGTACCGTATTGTTGATATCCAGGAGCGTCACTGCATCCTGGCTGACGCAGGTTCCGATGAACTCACTTAAGCAGCCGTAGATATCCACCTCACAGGATACCGGAATGCCGCGGCCGGTCAGACGGCTGTTGACATAGCACGGCACAAAGCCAAACTGGGTCTGGAATGCCGGCCAGCATTTTCCTGCAATGGCCACATATTTACGATATCCTCTGTGCTCCTCCACCCAGTCAAGAAGTGTCAGCTCGTACTGGGCCAGCTTCGGCAGGATCTCCGGCTTCTTATTACCTTCCCCCAGTTCTTTTTCCATATCTGCCACAACATCCGGGATTCTCGGGTCACCCTCATGCTTGTTAAAGGCCTCGAACAGATCCAGCTCCGAGTTTTCCTCGATCTCCACACCCAGATTGTAAAGCTGCTTGATCGGCGCATTGCATGCCAGGAAGTTTAACGGTCTCGGGCCAAAGCTGATGATCTTTAAGTCGGACAGGCCGATGACAGCTCTCGCGATCGGTAAAAACTCATGGATCATATCTGCGCATTCATCAGCGGTACCCACCGGATACTCCGGAATATAAGCCTTGATATTGCGCAGAGCCAGGTTATAGCTTGCGTTCAGCATACCGCAATAAGCATCTCCGCGTCCCTGTACCAGGTTGTCTTTGCTCTCCTCTGCTGCGGCAACAAACATTTTCGGACCGTCAAAATGCTTTGCCAGCAATGTCTCGGAAATCTCCGGTCCGAAATTTCCCAGGTACACGACCAGCGCGTTGCATCCGGCTTTCCTGATATCCTCCAGCGCCTGGACCATATGGATCTCGCTCTCCACGATGCAGACCGGACACTCATAGATATCCCTTGCATCGTACTTTTTGCTGTACGCGTCCACCAGTGCTTTTCTGCGGTTCACGGATAAAGACTCCGGGAAACAGTCACGGCTCACCGCAACAATGCCTACTTTTACTTCTGGAATGTTATTCATGCTTTTATCCTCCTAAAATAAAATATGAAAGAAATGAATCCTATACTGTGATATTTTCTCCGATCAGGCCAATATGGCTTTCCTCCGGCAGACCGCCTTCCGGATGGCCGATCAGCCACTTGTTAGTTGCCGCAAGCAGGCGGTCCTCCCAACCCTCATGCGTCATTTCCAGCGGATAATTGGTTCCGCGCGGAAGTATGATCCCAACCTGAAACCCCTGCTCTCCCACACTGCAGGGCGCGTAATGCAGGGTTGTGGCATACACCTCCACGGCCGTTCCCTTCGGGAGAAGAAATGCTTCCACCAGGGCGGTATCATAGGTAAACTCCGGTGTGATATCCTGCTGATGTCCCACCAGAAGAATCGCGTCCGTAGCTGCCACATTGATTTCCGAGGAGCGATGATACTCCAGCGCATTGAGCTTGTGGTTATGCCCGTTACAATAACCAATCTGCACCGGCATCTCGCCGTATGCCTTTTTCTGCACGGTTTCAAACACCGGCTCTGCCTCTAGGACTTCTGCCGACGGCTCATACACAACGTCCGCAGGCAGCGGCGTTTTTTCTGTCAGTGCCCGGATCAGCCCGGAAAAATCGATGTTTTCCACTACCTTCCCATATTTCCGGAATGCCGGATCTGTCACTTTCTTGATTTCCATGAGTTTTTCCTCCTTATTTCATCAGTTCATACAGCGGCTTACAGGCCGGATAGATCTGTTTAAACGTCTGATAGCGTTTTTCATATTTTGCCGCCAGCGCCGGTTCCGGCTCCACGGTTCCGGTGACCTTCACCAGTTTCTGTGCTGCCTCTTCCACGCTCTTATACTCTCCGCAGGCAACCGCCGCAAGCATGGCACCGCCCAGAGCCGGTCCTTCCTCGCTCTCGATCATGTCTACCTTCAGATTCATGACATTGGCAATGATCTTTCTCCACAATGGACTTTTTGCTCCGCCGCCGCAGATCTTCGTGCGTTCAATCTGAATCCCAAGAGATTTGGCTACTTCCAGGGAATCCCGCAGTGCGAATGCCACGCCCTCCAGTACAGCCTGAGTCATGTCTGACCGGCTGGTATCCATGGTCATACCAATAAAGGTACCACGTGCGTCCGGATCATTGTGCGGAGAACGCTCCCCCATCAGATACGGCAGAAAATACACATGATTGTCTCCCAGCTTCGTGATGGCCGCCTGTTCTTTTGCGTAATCGAAAGTTTCGAGGATTCCGTCCATCCACCACTTATTGCAGGAAGCCGCGCTGAGCATGCAGCCCATCAGGTGGTAATGTCCGTCTGCATGAGCAAAGGCGTGCAGGGCGTTGTGGCTGTCTACTCCGAATTTTTCCGAAGAAATGAAAATGGTTCCGCTGGTTCCCAGGGAAATATTGCATCTGCCATCTCCTACGGTTCCGGTTCCCACTGCGGCTGCCGCATTATCTCCGGCGCCGGCCGCCACTTTCACAATATGAGGAACTCCCAGTTCATCTGCAATGGCAGGAAGCACCGTTCCCACAGTTTCATAAGATTCATAGACCTGCGCCAGCTGTTCCTGCCGCACACCGCAGATCTCACACATCTCCTTCGACCAACAGCGGTTCTTTACATCAAACAGAAGCATGCCGGATGCGTCTGACACATCGGTACAGTGCACACCGGTCAGTCGGTACGCAATGTAATCCTTCGGAAGCATGATCTTTGCAATACGCGCAAAGTTCTCCGGCTCCTTGTTTCTGACCCATAAAAGCTTCGGTGCGGTAAATCCGGTAAAGGAAATGTTAGCCGTATATTCGGAAAGCTTTTCTTTGCCGATCACGTTATTCAGGTAATCGCATTCCTCCCAGGTCCGGCCATCATTCCAGAGAAGTGCCGGGCGGATCACTCTGTCTTCCTCGTCCAGAATGACAAGTCCATGCATCTGCCCGCCAAAGCTGATGCCAGCCACCTGCTCTTTGTCACAGCCATCGAGCAGTTCCTTAAGCCCGTCCATGGTTCCGGCAAACCAGTCCTCCGGCTTCTGCTCTGACCAGCCCGGATGCGGAAAATAAATGGGATACTCCTTCGAGACGATCTTTTTGATCTGACCCGCCCCATCCATCAGAAGCAGCTTTACCGCCGATGTTCCAAGATCTATTCCGATATACAGCATGTCCGATCCTCCTTTTTCTGATACGCATGTCATGTTCTTCTCGTTCTCTCAATTCGTGCACGTGCACGTTTCTGATTCTTATCTTAGCGTTTTTGAGAACACTTTTCAATACTTTGACCAGTTTTTTTCTATTCTGTAATTTATTTTGTTAAAACTGCACAATTATCATCTGTTATTTCTTTGTTTTCGACCTGTTTTCTGTTTCTTTTTCCTATAGTCACCATTTCTTTTCACACCTTTTCGTGCACGTGCACGTCTCTTCCTGATTTGACTTTTTCTTCTATTTTGTGTATTGTTAAATGCAGAGAATATATTTCGCTACAGTTCACAGGTAGGAATTTTCTGAACTGAAAATTCCGTATGATACAGTGAACAGTAACTATATTTCTGCACGGAGGTTTTTCATGGCACGAATCAAAGATATCGCAGAACTGGCCGGTGTCTCCCGCGGAACCGTGGACCGGGTCTTAAATAACCGCAGCGGTGTCAGCCCGCAGACAGCCGAAAAGATAAAAGAAATCGCAAAAGCGCTGGACTACCGTCCCAACAAGGCCGGGCTGGTACTCGCCGCCCAAAAGAAAAAGAATAAGATCGGCATTGTCCTGTTCAGCAGGAACAACCCATTCTTTGACGAGGTCAGTGAGGGTGTGCAGGCAAAGGCCCGGGAACTGGCCGACTACGGTGTGACTACCCTGACCAGACGGGTCGAGTTTGATCTTGCTGCCCAGCTTGCTGCCATCGATGAACTTCTGGACGAAGGCATTCACGGACTGCTGCTTGCTCCTTACAATCATCCCGCAATTCAGGAAAAGATTGATGAGCTTGTTGACCGCGGGATTCCTGTTGTCACTGTCAACACGGATATCTTCGGTTCCAAACGCATGGCCTATGTCGGAAGTGATTACATCTGCGGCGGCCGGACTGCAGCCGGACTGCTTGCGCTCATGACGGAGGGCGAAACAGAGCTTGGCATCATCACCGGTTCCCGGAATGTGTTATGCCATTCCGAGCGGATCCGCGGACTGACCGAAACGCTGGAAGCCTCCTATCCCCGAATTCATATCGCGGAAATTCTGGAAAACCATGACGATGAATTTGAAAGCTATGCGCTGACCCGGCAGCTTCTCCGGCAAAATCCCCACATCGATGCCCTGTTCTTCGCTGCAGCCGGTGTATTTGGCGGGTGTAAGGCCATTCAGGAATCCGGCCGCCATCCCAAAATTGTTACCTTCGATGAGGTCCCCACAACACTGGATATGCTGCGTGCCGGTGTCATATCCGCCACCATCAGCCAGCAGCCCCGCAAACAGGGTTCCCGATCCCTGGATCTCCTGTTTGAATATCTGACCTCCGGAGCACCTCCTGTCCAGGAAAAAAACTTTGTGGAGCATTCCATCAAAATCCGGGAAAATAGCTAAATTCCTCCCAGGCATTATTAGCACTCTGCATAAAAGAGTGCTAATTTCTGAAAAATATTGCCAATTTTATTTTTTGTGTGTTTGCTTTTTTGGTGCTTTTTAAAGGTTCACTTTTTTCCAAAAGTGCTATAATACAGTCAGTGCAAAAAGAAGAACTTCCTCATAAAGACAAGCTCTCCATCTACACGAATGAATTCAGATAATTAAGACCGGAAGGATTTCTTCCCCCGGCCATTCAAAGTAGGAGGCAGATTATTATGATGACGTTAGCAGCTGAAAAAAGAGATCCTGAGGTAAAGGCAAAAAAATTAAGAAGAGAAGGCTACAGCACCGGTGTTCTGTATGGCCGTGAAATGAAAGAAAATGTATCTCTGAAATATACAGAGAAGGATGCATTAAACTTCATTAAAAAAGCAAAAGAGGGTGCGCAGACCATGCTGGATATCTCCGGCGAAAAGGTCGATGCCCTGGTAAAGAATATTGATTATGATCCACTCAGCAAGAAGATTCTGGCTCTGGATTTCCAGGCACTGGTTGCAGGCGAGGTTGTTGCTGCAACTGTTCCGGTTACCTTTGTAAACGAGGAGGTTGTACAGGGTGTCTTCGAACCGGAGATCACTGAAATTCACTACAAAGCAGATCCGGCACATCTTCTGGACCCGATTGAAATTGATCTGGCAAAGCTCCCGCAGGGAACCAAGACCTTATATGTTAAGGACTTGAAACTGGACGAAAAGGGTGTTACCGTAACCACCACCGCAGATTCCCAGCTGTTCCATATCGGCGAATACGCAAAAGCTGAAGAAGAAGATGACGACGCAGAAGAAACACCTGCAAAATAACAATTTAAGGGAATAGCACGAAAGGGTCCGAAGTTCCGGGGAGGGCCTACAGAATAAGCAGAAACATTGGAATTTGCTTTGTGAGCGAGCATAGCGTCAGACCAGAGACCCTTGTTTGAGCACGCAGCGCGTGCGAGTTTGGGTCGCAGGTCTGACAATAGGCGGCGCAGTGAACAAAGCGCAAAATTCCACCGTTTCTGCTTTTCTGTACGCGGTTTCCGGAACTTCGGACCTTTTAGTGGTTCCGTCTCAATATTTTTACTTGGCTTCTTTTGCTGCCTTGATCTCCTCGATCATATGCGGAACAACCTCAAACAGGTCTCCTACAATGCCGTAATCCGCACATTCAAAGATCGGAGCGGTCTCATTGCTGTCCACTGCGATGATGAGCTCAGAATCCTGCATTCCTGCCTTATGCTGAATAGCACCGGAGATACCAAGTGCAACATAGATACGTGGGTGTACGGTCTTACCGGTCTGTCCCACCTGATGGTCAGATGAAAGCCAGCCTGCATCGGTTACGGCACGGGATGCGCCTACAACACCGCCGCCAAGAGCCTCTGCCAGCTCCTCTGCCAGCCTGATTCCCTTTTCCGGATCCTTGCTGATTCCGCGTCCAACACTGACAACAATATCTGCGCCGATCAGGTCAACCAGCTTCTTGGTTTCTTTTACTACTTCGAGAACCTTGGTTCTTAAGTCTTCATCATTCAAGGAGAACTGAGCCATCTCGATCTCGCAGGCATCCGCCTTTGTCTGATCGAACTCAGCCTTTTTCATAACACCCGGACGTACCGTGGACATACACGGACGGAAGCGTGGGCAGATGATGGTTGCCATCAGATGGCCGCCGAATGCCGGACGGGTCATCTTTAAGTTGGTGTCCTCCATATTAAATTTGATTTTTTCCAGATCGATGGTGGAAGACTCCTTTAAGAACTGGATATAACGATCCATGTCGATATCCAGATGGGTTGCATCTGCAGTCAGTCCGGTATGCAGTCTTGCAGCTACTCTCGGACCTAAGTCACGGCCAATGTTGGATGCGCCGATCAGGAGGACTTCCGGTTTCTTTTCCATAACCACATCGCACAGGACCTTGCTGTATGCGTCGGTGGTGTAAACCTCCAGGTTCCGGTCTGCGCATACGATGACTTTATCTGCACCGTATCCGCCCAGCTCCTTTGCACTATTCTCGATTCCCTCACCGCCAAGCAGAATGCCTACGAGCTTTGAGCCTCTCTCGTCTGCCAGCTTTCTGCCTTCGCTGATCAGTTCAAAATCGGTATTCATCAGCTTGCCTTCACGCTGCTCACAGAATACCCAGATATCACTGAATTCATTGATCTCAGCACTATTATAAGACATATTCATTTCCTCCCTGTTCCTAGATTGCGTGTTTCTTTGCCAGCAGGCCTGCAAGCTCTTTTGCAGCCTCTTCTGCGGTACCGCCAAGAATCTGTCCAGCACCCTTCTGCGGCGGTGTAAAGGAACGGAATACATTGGTCGGTGAGCCCTTCAGTCCGATGGTGGTCGGATCGATGAGCGGCTCATCTTTCAGTGCGTTGTAGTCCAGAACAGTTAAAGGTTTGTCCCAGCACTCCAGAATTCCTTTTACGGTCATGTAGCGAACTTCGTTTAACTCTTTGACACAGGTAACCAGACACGGAGTCTGAACCTGCACGGTCATATAACCATCCTCCAGAAGACGTTTTACAGTCAGGCAGTTGCCCTCTTTTTTGATGTCTGCCGCGTAGGTAACCTGCGGAATGTTTAATTTTTCTGCAATCTGCGGACCAACCTGCGCAGTATCGCCATCGATTGCCTGGCGTCCGCAGAAGATAACATCGTCCGGACCTACCCCAAGGTTGTGCAGTGCGCCTGCGATGATCTGGGAAGTAGCGAAGGTATCAGAGCCTCCAAACTCACGGCCGGAGATCAGTACTGCATCGTCTGCGCCCATGGCAATCAGCTCTCTTAACATGCCCTCTGCCGGCGGCGGTCCCATGGTAACTACAGTTACCTGGCATCCGGTAGCATCCTTTAATTCCAGCGCTGCCTCCGTAGCAGCCAGGTCATCCGGATTGATGATGGTCTGCATGGATGCGCGGTCCAGGGTTCCATCTGCTTTGACAGCAACTTTTCCTGATGTATCAGGAACCTGTTTTACACATACATAAATTCTCATTCTAAACTTCCTCCTACTTTAACAGACTTCTGGAAATAACGATCTGCTGTACCTGGCTGGTTCCTTCATACAGAGTCATGACGCGTGCGTCGCGGTACAGACGCTCTACCTTGTACTCTTTGATAAAACCATAACCACCGTGGATCTGGATTGCCTTGCCTGCTACGCGGTTTGCCATCTCAGATGCGTAATATTTAGCCATGGAGCACATAACGGAAGCATTCTTGTCGCCTGCATCCTTTGCCATAGCGGTGTTGTAGATCAGGCAGCGCGCTGCTTCGATCTCAGTAGCCATATCGGCCAGCATAAAGCTGATTCCCTGATTGTAGGAGATTGGCCTGCCAAACTGTTTTCTCTCCTTTGCGTAGTTGGTTGCTTCCTCGAGACAGCCCTGGGCAATACCAAGAGACTGTGCGGCAACGCCAAGACGTCCGCCGTCCAGGGTGGACATTGCGACTGCATAACCTTTATTTAACGGGCCTACCAGGTCGCTCTTATGTACTCTTACATTCTCAAATACGATGTCACTAGTCGGATATCCGTTGATACCCATCTTGGCCTCCGGCTTGCCGCAGGAAACACCCGGAAGCTTCATATCTACCAGGAAAATGGAGATACCCTTTGCTCCCTTCTGGGTCAGATCTGTCTTTGCAAAGACAACAGCGTAATCTGCGATCGGTGCGCCGGAGATGAAGCACTTACGTCCGTTCAGCACATAGTAGTCACCGTCCTCAACCGCTCTTGTGGTCATGCTGCCAGCATCGGAGCCTGCCCCCGGCTCAGTCAGCGCAAAGCAGATGTGCTTCTCACCCTTTGCCACCGGGACCAGATATTTCTGAAGCTGTTCCTCATTGCCGCAGGCAAGAAGAGGACCTCCGCCAAGAGAGTTGGACGTATTTGCATAGATAGCAAGAACCGGACATATTCTGGCAAATTCTTCATTCATCAGAACATATGCCAGGCTGTCACCACCCTGACCGCCGTATTTTACCGGAATCTTAATGCCTGGAAAACCATATCTGGCCATTTTCTTATACATTTCTGTATCAAATCCGCCCTCTTTATCCAGCTTTTCCTGAATCTCGGTCGTAAACTCCGTCTCCGCAAAGTTACGGAAGTTCTTTCTCATTAACTCATATTTCGCAGAAAGAATCATGATTTGCCTCCTTTTGGAACTGCTTTGTTTGTTTTGTTTGTTATTTCTCTAACATATATTCAAATTATAACACATCGGTTATGACATGTCTATAGTTACATGTATAAGCGCGGCATTTTCCCCTATTTTAACGAATTTGCTCATCCATTTTTGTGCACTTTATCAGGGCTTCTGTGCTGAATAAGCTTTCGCTACACTTTAACGGGTCCTCAGCGGCTCCGTGCTGGTGATCTCCGGATTTGTGCGGATAATTTCTGCCGCCTGCTTTTTTAATTCTCCCAGAATAACCTTTCCGCTGGCATTCATCGGAAATGAGTCCATGCGTACGATATGGGCCGGCAGCTTGTAATAAGCCAGATGGTTTTCCATATGAGTCATGAGGCCGGCATTGCTGATAGTAAGTCCCTCCTCCGGAATGATACATACCACGATCATCTCCTGCAGAACCTCAGCCGGCAGTCCGATCACCTTTACCTCCCGGATTCCCGGATAGCTCTGCACCACCTGTTCAATCTCACGCGGAGAAATGTTTTCTCCCCCGCGGATGATCATTTCCTTCATCCGGCCTGTAATATACAGAAAATTCCGCGCGTCCAGGTGTCCCAGGTCTCCCGTATGCAGCCATCCTTCCGCATCGATCACCTTTGCCGTTTCCTCCGGAAGCCGGTAATATCCCTGCATGACATTATAACCGCGCACACAGATTTCTCCGTCCTGATCGGATGAAAGCCAGCTTCCATCCGGCCCGGCAATACGGACCTCGCAGTGACGCAGCACCCGTCCTGCCGTTGTGGCACGTTCCTTTTCCGAATCCGCCGCATCACTGATGCTGACGCATGGTGACGTTTCTGTCTGTCCATAGGAAGCATGGAGGATTAGTCCCGGAATTTCCCGGCGGATCGCATAATATTCTTCTTCACTGACCGGGGATCCGGCAATAATTCCGTTTCTTAAGCTGCTCAGATCGTATTCCGTATGGACCGGATTGCGGATGATAGCCAGAAACATGGACGGCACTCCGTTTAACAGCGTGCAGCGATGTTCCTGCACAGTCTTTAACACAGTCAGGGTCTTGTAGTATTCGATCGTATGCATACAGCATCCCGCATGGATACTGGCCAGAAGGCTTGCAGTCAGGCCAAAGCAGTGAAACAGCGGCACTGCGATCAGCATTTTATCTTCTGCCGCCCACCCCATATGGCTGCACAGCTCCAACGCGCTGTTGACCAGGTTGTAGTGGCTCAGCATAACCCCCTTCGGCATAGCCGTAGTTCCTGAGGTAAAGAGAATAGCCGCCGTATCCTCCGGTTTTACCTGCCGGATATATCCTCCGATCTCCTTCGTTGCCTTTTTCATGCGCTCAGCAAACACAAAGCTCTTCTCTGTCATCCAGTGTCTTTCTGTATCGCGGCCAATATAGATCCAGCGCTTTACAGTCCCCTCCAGCTTCACGGAAAGGTGTGCCACCATATCCTCATATACCAGCTTTTTGTAGCCCTCCCCGTAATAGACAAACTCTGCATCTGCATAGCGGATCACCTTCTCCAGCTCTTCTGTACTGTAGCAGGTATTCAGAAGCACAGGAACCGCGCCAATTTTGCTCAGGGCCAGAAATACAATGATCCAGTTTGGGGAATTCGTGCTCCAGATGGCAACGTGCGTACCCTTTTTTATTCCGCAGGAAAGCATTCTTCCTACCATATAGTCACTGAGCGTGTCAATATCTCTCCAGGTATACTGCTGCTTATCTGCCTCCAGAGCAATGCGGTCCGCGCTTTCCCTGACCCGGCTTCTGAGACATTCCGCAATGGTCTTTTTAATCAGCCTCATAACAAACAACTCCTCTGTTCAAGCATTCTTTCGCCGCAGAAAAAGCGCGGCTTTCATGCTGCGCTTTTTTCTTGCGTACTTGTCGACAAGTTTTTTCTGTTAATAACTTAACACCTTTCCGATTCATTTGCAAACATTATTTTCAGATTTCCAAACTTTCGGCAATACTGCTGATTTTCATTTTCCGCTTTTGTCTATTTTAGTGGTAGATAAAATATTCCGGTGACACTTTCTCGCGGATATGGCGCAGACGGTTTTCGGTACTCAGATGCATATGCAGGATCTCATGGGCCTCCTTGGTTTCATTCTTTACCAGAGCATGCATCAGCGCAGTGTGCTCCTCTATGATTTCTCTCTGCCTTCCGCTCCTGACTACATAGAAGTTTCTCCAGCGCCGGAAATGGATATAATCCTCCCGGATGATTTCCATGACATCCTTCTTTCCAACAGCTTCCAGAAGACAGCCGTGAAATTCATTGTCCAGGAGATAGAACGCATCCATGTCGATATTCTCAGAAATGGCTGTTCTCTGGCGCTCGATACAGGCCTTCATGGCTTCGCTCATCCGGTCACGGACCTCCTGCTTTTCAAACTGCAGCAGACGGATTGCCTCCTGCTCCACCGACTCCCGGATAAACAGGATCAGCTCCACGCTCTTCATGTCGATCAGACTTACAAACGTACCTCTCTGCGGATACACGGTCAGAAGCATACGCTCCTTTAACCGGCTGATGACAGTCCGGATGATGTGGCGGGAGACTCCGTACTGCCTGCAAAGCTCATTTTCACTGATCTTGTCTCCCGGCAGATAGACCAGTTTCTCTATTTTATTACACAGCTCCTCATAAATTTCGTCGCTGCTCATGGTTTCCTGTGGTATCATAATTCGCCTTCCCCTCTTGCTTATTTTCCTGGTTTCAGGTTCATATAGGCAAATATTCTGTCATTTCTACCACAATTATAAAGGAATTCCGTTTTTTTAGCAACCCGGAATAACGGACAGAAACGAAGGAGGTATGAGCACACTTTTCCTATTCTGTCATCACATCATTAGCGGAACTTTGCTGCTCTCTTCTCCTTAAAGGAAGCAAAGCCCTCAATCTGGTCCGGTGTACCGAAGCATGCGGCCATATAGCCAAGCTCAATATTTTTTCCGATATCGATATCCATATCGGCGCCGGCGTTGACTGCCGCCTTCACCAGAGAAATTGCCGATGCGGAATTACCAGCGATCTGGCCTGCCATCGCATAGACCTCCTCCATCAGCTGTTCCGGCTCCGTTACATGATTCAGAATCCCAAGCTCCAACGCATCTGCCGCCGTCAGCATTTTGCCGGTAAACAGAATTTCTTTTGCCTTGTTCATGCCAATGCATTTCGGAAGACGCTGTGTACCATTGAAGCCCGGAACAATACCGAGGGTTACCTCCGGAAGACGGAATTTCGCCTTGCTGCAGGCAAAGCGGATATCCGTGCAAAGGACGAACTCAAAGCCTCCTCCAAAAGCATAGCCATTCACAGCTGCAATGGTTGGCTTATCCATCAGCTCAATCTTACGGAATACGGCAGATCCCTTTCTGGAATAGCGAATTGCCTCCAGCGCCGTGTCTCCGTCCATCTCCTTAATGTCCGCACCAGCAATAAAAGACTTGCCCTCTCCGGTAAAGACGACCACACGAACCTCATCATCTGCGATCACATCGTCTACTACAGCGTCAAGATCTGCCAGCACCTCACTATTGAGCGCATTCAGCGCTTCCGGACGGTGAAATGTGATGGTTGCGATCCCGTCTTTTTTCTCCAATAAAATATACTTAAAGCTCATACTGATTCTCCTTTCAGATTACATAGATTCCTGGAAAACAGAACACCCTTCTGCGGTTCTGTCGCAAAAGGGTGTCTGGATCTGCATGCAGCTTATACCGGGAGATAAGTCTGACCGGTTGCCACGATGATCAGAAGCATTAAAGCTACGGTAATGATCGGGGCAATTACGAATACAACTGCACACGTGATTGCCCGCCACAACGGAAAGCTCAGCGAAGCAGCACAGGCTCTTGAAATCCACCGGACAACGCTTTACCGAAGACAGAAAGCCGCAGAAAAATAGAATTTATAAAAGGAAAAAGGCATTCTCTTATGAGAATGCCTTTCAATACGTGCGCGAGAAGATTCGAACTCCCGACACCTTGGTCCGTAGCCAAGTGCTCTATCCAGCTGAGCTACGCACACATATTATTTAGTTTGTTGAGCTCTTGTTCGCTGCAACGATGTATATGATACCGCAGGTTTGCCGTTTTGTCAACACTTTTTAAAAACTTTTTCGCAAAAATTTTTGCAAATTTTGCAGATGGCCGAAAAATGGCTTAAATACGCCATTCTCCGGCCATGTATTCCATTTATGACAGCATGCTTTTATACCGTTCCCAGCAGATAATTGATAAACTGCTGCGCGGTACGTCCGGAAATTCCGCCATGGCTTAACTCCCATTTGTTGGCTTCCGCGCGGAGTTCGCCATCTGACATGGTAAGACCTGCCCTGTGCGCCAGCTCTACCACGATATTGAAGTACTCCTTCTGGGATGGCTTGGAGTAATTGATGGTCACGCCGAAACGGTTTACCAGGGACAGCTTCTCCTCCATGGTATCGGAACGGTGCATGCCGTTCTGGCTCTCCACATCGTCGCGGTCGCTCCAGTTTTCCTTAATAAGATGTCTGCGGTTGGAGGTTGCATAGATCAGGATGTTGTCCGGCTTGGTCTCCACGCCGCCCTCAATCACTGCCTTTAAGAACTTGTACTCGATTTCAAATTCCTCGAAGGACAGATCATCCATATAAATGATGAAACGGTAATTGCGGTTCTTGATCTGGGCGATGACAGCAGAGAGATCCTTGAACTGGTGCTTGTAAATCTCGATCATGCGCAGTCCCTGATCGTAAAACTCATTGACAATTGCTTTGATACTGGTTGACTTGCCGGTACCGCTGTCACCGAACAGCAGCACGTTGTTTGCCTTTTTCCCCTCTACGAAGGCCAGGGTATTGTCAACCAACTTTTTCTTCTGGATCTCATAGCCGATCAGGTCATCCAGCATGACAGCATCCATATTGTTGATGGCACAGAAGTTCACGCCGCCATCCTCTCTGGACTGGATGCGGAATGCCTTGTTGAGGCCGAACATGCCGACGCCATACGCCTTGTAAAAACCAGTCACCGCATCAAAGAATTCATTCTCATCTGCTGCTGCCGCCAGCTTTTCGCTTAACATCCGTACCTTCTCGCTGACGTTCTTATTGTACATCAGTTCCTTCTTGCCAATGGCCTTATAGTTTGACAGGCGAGTAAAGCAGTCAATGCCCAGGTACTCCTCCAGCGCGCTGAAATCATAATGGAACAGCTCCATAAATGCCCTGAAGTCACTTTTCGCAAAATAATTGACGCTTCCTTCATTCGCGCCCACCTTCTCACAGGTGATGCTGAAGGGATTTTCATTGGTAATCAGCAGAAAGGTCAGATAATTCTGCCACAGGTTTTTATCGAAAGCATAATCTGTCGCCACCTGAAGCAGGTGCTTGATCTGGGTAAAAGTTCTGGTAATCAGTTCCTCTCTGGTCTGGCTCTTGTTGTCTGCCTTCCGGATGATATCGGCCAGCTCCATCAGAATGGTATCCTTCGGCATATCACCGTAGATGAGTAACCGTGAAACAATCTTGTACATCTTTCTCTCCTCGTCTTTCTTCTCTGTATATAAGGTAATTATATGGATTCTACCACAATTTTCCGCAAAATAAAAGACAGAATAGCCGAGGCTACTCTGTCTGGTATGGGGGAACAAATAAATTGAAAGTCTTCTGAGTTATGCTGCTTTGTACTTCTCAATGTTCTGGAAAAGCTCATTGCAGTCGTTGCTGTAGATTTTTAAGTTCACGGTCTGGTTGAAGCCCAGATTCATGATACCAAGTAAGGATTTCGCGTCAACGACAACACTGCCGCGGCAAAGATCCATGTCAAACGGATACTGCTCTACAGTCTTAACAAAATCAAGTACCTCATCCGGATTACGGAAAGTCAGATTCATCTCTCTCATAATGGTCACTCCTTCTAAAATTGAATAAAATCAAATATAGTCAATGAATATAATGTCTTGTTTTTCATGTTGACATTATTCTACCATTTTCGTCAGAAATGCAAAGAGGAAATTTTTTAAAAAGGAGTAACTATTTAAGGTGTTATTCCTTTGTCAATGATTCTGTTTCCGAAACTGTGCCGGAAGCATGCCCACTTCTTCCTTAAATACCTTACTCATGTACTTTGGATCGGAATAGCCTACCATTTCCGCGATCTGGTTTAATTTCAGGCTGGAATGCAAAAGCAGCTCCTTGATGCGCTCGATGCGCATTTTCCGCACGGTCTCCGTAAAGGATATGCCGGTTTCTTTTTTGATCAGCGTGCTTAAATACTCATCGGTCACACACAGCCGCTCTGCCAGCTCCTCCAGCGTGATGCCCTGGCTGTAATAGGTCTCGATCATGGACAGGGCACGCTTTACCAGCAGGCTGACGCTCTCCGGCTGATCCTGTCCGCCGGTAATCGCATCATAAAAGTTTTGCATCAGCTCACGGATACGCTGCCAGGAAATTGCCTGAGATAGTTCCCCCACAATATGACGCATGGAAATGTGATCTGTCACCCGGCCCATGGAATCCGCGACTGCGATCATAGCCACCACAAGCCTCGCCCAGGCTTCGCGGATCTCATCCGGGTGATGCGGTTCCTCTACACAGTATGCCATGATCTGCTCCAGTATGCGGTCATAGGCAGCCCGGTCCCGCTTCACCACCGCCTGCTTTAACTGAGACTCCAGATCCAGGGAATATTTGAGCGGCACTGTCTGGACGGCACTGATCTGTTTTTCCGTCATCAGCTTTCCTTCCGGAAAGCAAAGCTTCCACATACGGACCTGCTCCATCCTCTCAAGAGCAGAGGCAAACTCCGTCAGGCCCTGGCAGACTGTCCAGCCAAAGATCGGCGGGTGCTTCAGATTGCTGTAGGCCGATGGGATCACCAGCTTTTCGCACCAGCTGCGGATTTTTTCCGGATCCTTCATATTATAAAAGACTATCACGATGGATCTGTGGTGTACTGTAGTCAGCATACAGACGGAATACTCGCTTCCTGTTTTCAGATACGGCTCCAGAAACCGCTCTGCAGGCTCATAATAGTCATCATAGTAGTCACTTAAATATGCCGTCAGAATGGCAAAGGTACCGTGGCTGTCAATGCCGTAGGTAGTTTCTGCATAGACCTCCAGTTCCTCATCCACGGTAAGCTCCGCCAGAAGTGCTGAACGAAAGATCTGTTCCAGTGACAACAGCTTTTCCTGAATCTTGCGTGTATCTGCTTCCTGCCTTAAGGAGGCACTGGCAGTCTCCAGCGTTTTTTTCAGTTCCTCAAGCTTGATCGGCTTTAACAGGTAGTTTTCAATGCCTAGCTCAATGGCCCGCTTCGCATAGGAAAAATCGGAATAAGCCGTCAGTACCACAGCTTTCCCTGTAAACCCTTCTTTTCTCAGCTTTTCCAGCATAGTCAGGCCGTCCATCTCCGGCATTTCAATATCCATGATCACAAGATCCGGCTGTTCAGCCAGGATACGCTGGTATCCTTCCGATCCATCCTTGGCTGAACCAATGACCTCATATTCCGGATCCAATTTCGGCAGCATTTTTACCAGACCATTCCGGATCGATTTTTCATCCTCCACTATGATAATCTTCATTCTGCTCGTCTCCCCCCTTCTGCGCAGATAAACAGATGCACACTGGTTCCTTCTCCTTCCCGGCTCTCAAAATACATCTCATGCTCTTCCCCATAATAGAGCTCCAGCCGCTTTCTTACATTCGCCACACCTACATGATTTCCATCACTGCTGTTTTTATTATTCAGCTCATTTACAAGCTCTTGCGGCAGGCCGCAGCCGTTATCACGGATCCGGATATAAAGCTGCGCACCGAAAAGCTTCATGGTTATCTCAATGCAGCATGGCTTTGTCATCCGCCGAAATCCATGATTGATGGCATTTTCAACAAAAGGCTGCAAAAGCAGCTTGTGGATCCGGTACCCCATCAGTTTCTCCGGCACTTCTGTTTTTATCATGAGCGGCTGGTCCAGCTTTTCCTTCTGCAGCATCGTGTAACGTTCCAGCCAGGAAAGCTCCTGCCCGATGCTCACCATATCCCCCGGATTGCGGATGGAATAGCGCAGGATATCCGCCAGCGCCCCCACCATATTGCTGACCTCAAAATCATCGTGCTCCAGCGCCTTCCAGTTGATGGTATCCAGTGTATTATACAGAAAATGCGGATCAATCTGGGCCTCCATAGCCTGAAGCTCTGCGTTTTTCTGATCCACTGTAGACTGCTTTACCTTCTCGACCAGCTGCTTTAACTGACCGGACATCTCATTAAAACCGGCCACAATACGTTCCACTTCGTTGGTCGGATGCTCTACACTGGGTATCTGAACATCAAAATTACCGTTTTCAATTTCCGACATGGCATACACCAGCTGTCCCACCAGATCCAGCACCGGCCTCATCATAAATGTAAGCAGCACCGTTGACAACAGCATCAGAGCCACCATCGATCCCAGACCTATGCAGATATTAGCCTTGATCTGCTGGTCATACTGTACCTTAGAATAAAAATGGTATACATTCCAGCCTGTTTTATCATTCTTTGTCTTCAGCACACGATAACCGCGCTGCGACTTTACAGCAATACTTTTTCCGATCTGGTCAGGGTCCGCCGCCGCGATAATCTGGTCTGATTCACAGATATAAACTGTAGATTTGTCACTGACCTGGATATCATCCCACAGCACAGATTGATTTACACTGAGAACCACTATACCGATCTGACGGTTGATGTTTCTGTAATCTGCCAGACGCCTGGTCAGCTGAAGCATATGAACCGGCTGGCTTTCTGTTCCAAGCACATAAGAGCTTCCCTGATACACAGCCATCTGATCCTGCATATCAACCTTCGGAATCTTGTTTGCCCATTTTGTGGAGACAAAGGAGGATGCTTCCTTATCATAAAAACAGACCGTACCGGATTCCGTGATCAGGGTAATCCCCTCCACTCCGACATTCCGGTTGCAGATATGGACCAGGTTGCGGCGGATCTGATATTTTACCGCATCCGAAGGCTTTTCTGACTCATTGATCTGCTCCACCAGCTTTATGATCTCATCATCCGTACAGAAATCGTAAAGCACCATATCATACTTATCTATGACCATCTCCAGCGTGTGATTGGCAGTATTCAGTTCTCCTTCCAGCTCCCTCTGCAGATTATGCTTCATCGTCATCCAGGTCTGCACCTGTAGATAAAGCGTAAAGCACAGAATTGGAATAATCAACACTACAGCCAGGAAAAAAATCATAGACCGGAGGCTTCTATTCTTTTTCATATTTCGCCCTCCTGATGCGGCTGATACGCTCTGAAAGCTGCTCTAACTCATCCTGGGTATCTTCGCCCAAAATGACCCGGTTAATGCTCTCCGCGACTTCCATGGACAGGGAAGGCCAGTAGGGCTCTATTTCCCTAAGCTTCGCCTGCTTCAGATAACTCCAGTAAGCCTTCTTTGACGGATCGGTCTGGATCTGCTTTTTTAAAAGATCCCTGCGGGCTGCCAGATATCCCGCACTGTCCAGATATAGCTCTGTCTGCTCTGGCTGTTCCATAAACCTTACAAACTCTCTTGCTGCTTTTTCGTGCTCCGCACAGGTCACTGTGAGTACTTCGCCTCCGCTGATCGTAACGGAATTTTCTCCACACGGCAGCTTTGTCGTGGCAAAATGCAAATCCGGATTTTCTTTCCGGATCTCATTCTCGTAACCGGATGTCATAAATGCCATGGCAATATTTCCGTTTGCAAACTCCCACGCAATATCCGAAATTGTCATATTCACATTATCCTCACTGAGGGCCCTGTTCTCCGCCAGCTGCTTTAAAAATCCAAAGGCCTGTCTGCCTGCCGGAGAATCGATCTGTGCCAGGCTTCCGCCATAATTCCAGAGAATAGGCAAAAAACAGAAACTGCTCTCCTCACTCTGCAATGCCGGAAATGCGCAGCCGGACACCTGGTCTGAGGTAACCGCTTCCGCAGCTGTCACAAACTCCTCCAGAGTTGTGGGCACTCCGACTCCAGCCTGCTTCAAAATATCTTTATTGTAATAAAATATCAGGCAGTTGAGACCCAATGGCAGCCCAACCAGACGGCCATCCTTCGTGCGGCAGCTGATAAGCGCCCTGGAAAGATAGTTCTCTGCTTTCATTTCTGATGACAGATCCTTAAGGATTCCAGCTTTATCATAGTACTGGATATCGGAAGAATCTACAATAGCCAGATCCGGCTGTTCCCCATCGGCAGCTGCCAGAACCAGACGTTTCTTAAAATCCTCATCTGCAATATAGTTGATCTGAATTTCAACGTCCTGATGCGTGTCATTAAATTTCTGAACCAGTTTTGCCAGACACTGCCTGGATTCTTCCCGGTCCCAATAATGCCAGAGCTGCAGAACTGTCTTTTCCTTCCGTTCGGGTTCTTTAACAGGCGCACAGGCCACCAGAGCTGCCACACCGCATAGAAGAAGAGCCAGCACAGCCTGTCTTATAATGCTCCTTCCATCTTTCTGTCTCACATTTTCCGGGTCTTCTGCTCTGTTTCCTTCCGTCATGTTATGCTTATGTCCTTCCCAGCCACACTTTCCCATGTTATGCCTTTCCCTGTTCATCTTCTCTCTGCTTCATACGCTCATGCTCTTCTTTGATTTCTTCATACAGATGATAAAAAGTCCAGCCGGCATTACTTTCTGTCACAACAGCCTTCAGTTCCACCTTCGGCACTCCCGCTTTTCGCAGCCCAAGTAAAAGCTCATCGATCCTGCGGCCGGTAAAGCCATGCATCACCAGCATCTCATCCGGAATAGCCGGAAGCTCTGTTTCCTGCACAGCCCCATTCTCTGTGCGCTCATAACCGGAAATCCCGGCAAGCGTTCCCACCGGCTGAAGCACCTGCTCCGGTGCCACATTACGGATACGCACTCCCATGCGTACCAGAACACCTTTTAATTTCATCACCTTGGATGAGACTTCCGGATTATAATAAAGGACCAATTCATGTCCTGCTTTTCTGATCATGTTTTCTTCATCTCCTATTTATTATTCTGTTTTCATTTCTTATCTTATGTATACAGCGTAACAAAAAAAGGTATCTCTGTAAATACAGAAATACCTTTTTCACGTAAATGCCGCAGGCCGGAATCGAACCGGCACGGGAGATTAGTCCCGCAGGATTTTAAGTCCTGTGCGTCTGCCAGTTCCGCCACTGCGGCATCTATGGCTGACTCGCCAAATGGGGCCTATAGGGCTCGAACCTATGACCCTCTGCTTGTAAGGCAGATGCTCTCCCAGCTGAGCTAAGACCCCTTTTACAATATAAAATTGTAATGATCTGAATACAGATCAGCGACCCGGATGGGGTTCGAACCCACGACCTCCGCCGTGACAGGGCGGCGCTCTAACCAGCTGAGCCACCAGGCCAAAATATAAGATAAAGTTGGAATTGAAAATGGACCTTCAGGGACTCGAACCCAGGACCGACCGGTTATGAGCCGGTTGCTCTAACCAACTGAGCTAAAGGTCCGAAACCTTGAGGTCCTTTCAGACCAGCTCCCCGAGTAGGACTTGAACCTACGACAGCGCGGTTAACAGCCGCGTGCTCTACCGACTGAGCTATCGAGGAATATATCTAAATAGGAAGGTATGTACCCTCAAAACCACATATTGAATTTCATCCGTTTTTCTACCTAAACCGTCTTGGTTAAGCCCTCGACCTATTAGTGACAGTCAGCTGCACATGTTACCATGCTTCCACCTCTGCCCTATCTACCTCGTCGTCTTCAAGGGGTCTTACTACTTGCGTATGGGATATCTCATCTTGAGGG
>NZ_DBFCCJ010000051.1:0-1724 GCF_048380235.1 Ventrimonas sp.
TCTTTTGTGGAATAGGTGTTGAAAATGTCATCAGTCATTTCCTTGGCGAGAGTCCTGATCCTGTTCAGGAAGTCCTGTCCGGTTATCATTCCGCTTTCAAGTCCGGCCAGCTGTTTTTCCCAGTCTGCGGTGAGTGAAGTATCCGCAATTTTCTTTCCACGGATGGTTTCGTAGGTGAACATGCCTTTCGGGGTCGGAACGATATATTTCCCTGAATAACGGATATACTTACGGTTAACCAGTGTACGGATGATATTGGTACGTGAGGATACTGTACCCAGTCCGTTCTGTTCCATGTATTCCACCAGTTCTGCATCCGTGAACGGATTTACCGGCAGCTGTTTCTTGTGTACCATGTTGCATCCGCATACATTCAGAGTATCACTTTTCTCCACTTCGGGGAGTTCATTGACAGAATATCCTGATTTTGGAACCATGTCGGAACGCATAAACACATCATGCCAGCCGGCTTCAATGATTCTTGTTTGTTCGGCCTTGAAATGCTGTGCCGCACAAACCGCTTCAACATTTGTCGTTTCTATGCGGCATGGAGCCATGAATGTTTCAAGCATCCTTCCGGCTACAAGTCTGTAAACCTGCATTTCCTTTTCGGACATATTTCCGGGACGGATACCTGTAATGATGATGGCATGATGTACATTGGCTTTTTCTGCGTTTATTACGTGGCGGGACAAACTGGATATGTCAATACCTCCAGTTCCTTTAGCGGCAGGGAACAGCTCCCATGATAGCAGACGCGCCATGATTGGTGAAAGCGAGTCAAGCACATCCTCCGTCAGATAACGGCTGGAAGTCCGCGGATAGGAAATCAGTTTCTTTTCATAAAGAGACTGGGCGATGTCATACACCTCTGATGCGGTAAAACCATAGCGGATGTTCGCTTCCTTCTGAAGCTGTGTCAGGTCAAGCAGATCCGGTGGAAGTATTTCCTTTACGCTGTGACTGATACCTGTAATCTGTGCCTGACGTGCCAGCTTGCAGTCCTGAAAAAACATTGTTGCGGATTCTTTGTCGGGAAGATCCTGTGTGCGGCGCATCTTGAAGAGGATGCCGTCCTTTTGCAGGCTGATGTAGATGGGCCAGCTGTCCGATGAAATATGGTTCTCCCTTTCACGGTAGCGTCTGCTGATGGCAGCCAGTACCGGTGTCTGCACCCGTCCGAGGGAATTGTTGCCAAGGCCAGTCGCCTTACACATGGCATAGCTGGCGTTGATTCCGAGAATCCAGTCCGCCTTGTTGCGGCTGTCGGCAGAAAGGAACAGGCTGTCGTAGCAACTGTCCGGCTTCAGGTTTTCCATGCCTTTACGCACAGACTCGTCGGTAAGAGAGGAAATCCACAGACGGAAGCAAGGCAGTGTACAGTTCAGGTATTGATAGACATAGCGGAATGTCATTTCCCCGTCACGGCTGGCATCGGTAGCCGCAATGATGGTATCGCATGCCTGAAACACTCTCTCGATTACTTTAAGCTGGAGCACGGCATCAATGTCCGGTATCCATCCGTTCTCGGTGCGTGTATGCCGTACCATCAGTTCGAATTCGGACGGGATGAAAGGAAAGTCATTCCGTTCCAGCTTCTGGGTTCCGTAGTCCTTCGGCATGGCCAGTGACAGCATGTTCCCGAAAGTCCATGTAACCATGTAGCCGTTTCCTTCCACATATCCGTTTCTTACTTTGGTTGCACCGATGATTCTTCCGATTTC
>NZ_DBFCCJ010000052.1:0-2023 GCF_048380235.1 Ventrimonas sp.
AATTAGAAATGAGGTGAAGTCAATGAACACGCAAATCATCGCCATCGCCAACCAGAAAGGCGGCGTTGGCAAAACAACAACCTGTGCGAACTTGGGAATCGGGCTGGCCGCTGCGAACAGGATCATAATTCCCGTTCAGGCAGAGTATCTGCCCGCCAAAGGGCTGGAACAGCTGCTCTCCACGGTAAACAAGGTAAAGCGGCAGATCAACCCCAAGCTCCAGATAGACGGTATCCTGCTGACGATGGTGGACAGCCGAACCAACTTTGCCAAAGAGATCTCCGCGCTCCTGCGGGAGACCTATGGCAGCAAGATCAAAGTATTCGGCACAGAGATTCCGCACTCTGTCCGGGCAAAGGAAATCAGTGCAGAGGGAAAAAGTATTTTCGCCCACGATCCCGGTGGCAAGGTGGCAGAGGGCTACAAAAATATAACGAAGGAGGTGTTGAAACTTGAAAAGCAGCGTGAAAAAAATAGAGCTGGCCTCGGTAGATGATCTGTTCTCCACCGAAGAAGGCCGTCAAGATGCAAAGCTGGAAAAGATTCAGGAGATTCCGCTGTCTGAGCTGCATCCCTTTAAGAACCATCCATTCAAAGTCAAGGATGACGAAGCCATGATGGAGACCGCTGACAGTATCAAGCAGTATGGCGTTCTGGTTCCGGCGATTGCTCGACCGGACCCGGAGGGCGGTTATGAGCTGGTAGCTGGACACAGGCGGCACAGAGCCCGATGGTAGGAAATCCAGAGATGTTTTAGCTGAACAGGTTGGACAGAGTAAGAATCAAATTCAGAGATTTATCCGTCTGACCGAGCTTATTCCCGAACTGCTGGATATGGTGGATGAAAAGAAGATTGCTCTGAACCCTGCCTATGAGCTGTCCTTTCTCAAAAAGGAAGAACAGGTAGACCTGCTGGACGCGATGAACAGCGAACAGGCTACCTCTTCTCTTTCTCAAGCCCAGCGGCTCAAGAAATACAGTCAGGAGGGGCATCTGACCCTCGATATGATGCGTGTCATCATGGGTGAGGAAAAGCGATCTGGACCGAGTGACATTTACCTCTGACACCTTGCGAAAGTATTTCCCTAAAAGCTATACGCCCCAGCGGATGCAGGAAACTATTATCAAGCTGCTGGAACAGTGGCAGAAAAAACGCCAGAGAGACCAGGAACGATGAAAGGAGCCGCCTATGAAAGATATTTCAGCAAGGGAGCTGAAAGGACATAACATTCTCGCCGTAGAGAGGTTTTGGGATGACACCCGCTGGATGATTGAGTTTTCCGTCCTGCGTCCAAGCACAGCTTACGGCAGTCCCGGAGAGGAAATGCGGCTGTTTTTGACCGAGGACGGGTATCAGGCCGCTCTGCAAAGCCAGCAGCGCCGGGAGATCAAGATCAAGCGTTACGCTCGTGTGATTGAGGGACATATCCTCGATTTCAAACCGGGAAAACGCCGCCGCGCATAAACCCATACAACGAAAGGAATGACTATGTGTACGGTAAAGGAAATTCAAGAAGCAATCCGGGAAAATTGCAAATCTCAGCATGACATGGATACAACGGATATTGACCGCGTGATGCAAACACTTCCTTTCGCCCAGGAGGAGCCATTTACAGAGGCGCGTCCTCAAAAGCCGCTGTTTTGGTTTTATGCAAGAAAATTTGAAAAGTGTTGAACACCGCACGGAAAACAGACTGTGAAGCAGCTTGTCGGGCAGAATCAGGGAATATCCAACATTGAGATCACAGATCCCTCTATCAAGGAGTTTGAGAAAATCGCCCGGAAATATGTAGTTTACATTTTTCAAGATGACTCTGAAATCTGCCGCTGTTCAGTAAATAAATCAAATTCCCCTCGTATTCTTTATCGTCCAACGCATCATCAAAGATAGAGCCTTTTTCCAAGCTATTCCACCGGGTACAGAACATACGGGAGTTATCAATTGTGTGCTGATCGGTCATGAGCTTTCCGGCATTGGTCAGGAGTCCATTTTTATCAGTCAAACCAAAGGAAACATAATCGG